>JAYWAE010000278.1:0-4491 GCA_043782715.1 Pseudobdellovibrionaceae bacterium
CCTTGGTGTGGCGCCGTTCGCTCTAATTTCTACTTGTCGCTCGAACACTGGCCTTAGCTTTCACGGCTCAGCTCCATCAGAATATTATTTGTCGGTGGCGCGCCAAATTTCTGAACGAGTTGTTACGAGTAAACAAAGAGACCCGTCAAAATTAGGCTCAAGCCCCGATGGGCGATAGCGCCGTATCAAAATCAAATATCAAAACTTGCTCTGCCGTACCGTCGCGCTTCACCGCCAAAGCCATTGGGTGTCCGCAAAACTCACGGATTGAAAACCACCAACGATTCGGTTCATCATGAATTCCACTGGCAAATGTAATTGAGATATTGTCATCAACTGGCGGCCCGTCGCATATGCGAAAAGTAAATTGATCCAGTGGTAGAGCCAAACCCAATCCCCGAGCCTTGATGTAGGCCTCTTTGAGGGTCCAAAATTTAAAAAAGCACTGTCTGGCCAATGCAGGCCCCAGGGCTTTGAGCGATAGGATCTCAGCCCTTGAAAAAACGTCTGTGGCCAAACTCATGATATCAATAGTTTTTGTATGCGCCTCGAGATCAATTCCTATCTCAGCACCTATCGTCAACGCCAGCACGACGGCACCACCTGAATGCGAAAGGCTAAATTCCAGTCCATCCCGTCTCGCAGATTGCCTAACATATGGCTTGCCGTGGTTATTAAATGCGAAATGCCATTCCCGAGCCGAGAGGTGCGGGAAGTAGGTACTCAAAACAGTTCGCATCATGATGCGACCTAACAAATATTCGCGACCAGCCTGTAGATCAACGAAGCCACCATAATTCTCAACTTCGCTAGCACTCAAAATTCTTGAGTAATAGGCTCGTGAAAGCCACGGCCCCGAACAATCAATCGTCGCCTGCCAAATGTGCACGTTGCCCTGGCTCAGAGGTTCAACCTTTCCAATGTTTGGCACGATTTGAGTCATTAGTACTCGTCTCCGACTAAAGTCTTCTATTCCTTAGTCGGTATATCGCGAGCAGGCCTTTAGTCACTCCTGGGATGCGGCCGCGGAATTGGATACTTTAGTCGCATCAGCTTGAGACGTTCCGGCGAAATTTTCCGAAAAGACAAATGGGGACTACTCAGGCCGCTCTTTGGCACGAAGATAGAAAATGACGTGAAACGAATAGGTGGAAATCCGTATGGGCAAAAGTAGGCATGGCCCCTTGCCGAACTGCGCGCGAACCAATACGGAGAAATTAAAAGGATTTGAATTGAATAATGGAGCCGACGTTACTTCGGGGCCGAAGTAATTTACCCGCCGAAACCAGGGAACTGTCCGCCAAAGTCAGGCGGAAGTGGATCGCCGCGCGGGGGCCCCATAGGCAATGGGTACGGGTAACCCGGCGGAACTGTGTTGCCATCGTCGGTGCGATAGCGCGGATCGAATTGATAGCCCGGTTCCACGACCCGCCCCAACTCATCTGGATGCAGCACGATCGGCGGCACAATTGGCTCACCGCCACTGACGGCATCACAAAAAATTTCCATCTTCTTGCCGTTACCAATAGGCAACGCCAGCAGCACCGAATGGCGAATGTCTCCGTAAGCGACGAGGGTACCATCCAAACGCACTGCACTCAGCGCGTGAAAGCCGTAGGCCACGCATGTCTGATACGCGTATTTGGCATCTTCGACCGATGGACCCGCTTGCGCAAACGCGCTCGAACCCAAAGATAAAACAGCAACCGACAAAATCAATTTCAACATCTCATACTCCTGTGCGCGGGAAGATTATTCCAATTCCCATGCCAGGCCCGGAAACGACTCACCCATCCCCCGCGCTGAAAAACGGCGATACAGGAGTATGAATTACACGGTGGTTCCTGAAACTGGCACGTCTCCCGGAAGCTAGAATCCGAAGGCGCGCATTCCTTGCACGGTCGCGATCGCGACCAAATAGGCGGCAACATTCATCACCACCAACTGCACGGCCGCGAATTTCCACGAAGCCATCTCCCGCCACGTTACGCCGGTGGTTGAGAGGCACTGCAAGGCGATCATGAAATAAACAATCAATCCGCTCACCGACGCCACGGTAAACAAAGCCGTCCCGTCGGCGAATTTGGCGTCGCGCATTTTTTTCAGCAGCGAGTGCTGCAAACTGTCTTGTTCCGTGTCGGCGATATTGAAAATCACGGCTAGTGACGATACGAAAACTTCGCGCGCCACAAATGCCGACATCATTCCCAAACCTACGCGCCAATCCAGGCCCATCGGCTTAAAGACAGGCTCCACCATTTGGCCCACGCGACCGACATAACTTCCCGCCAACTGTTCGGTCGGAGTGGCTCCATCCCGCATGGGCAAATGCGTTCCCAGCCATAGCAGCAACACGAACACGAAAATCGTGGGTCCGGCTTTTTTAACGTAGTGATAAGTGCGGCGCGCCGAGAGCCGCAGCGTGAAGCCCGCTTTGGGCCAGCGGTAGAGCGGCAGCTCCATTAAAAAATGCGAGTCGTTGTCGGTTTTTAAAATCCGGTTCAAAATCGCAGCCGCAATCACGCCCAGCAGAGCGCCGCCCAGATAAAACGCTGTCATGAACAGCCCGGCCTTCCACGCATCGGTGCCGCGAAACAAAAAAGTCAGCAGCAGCACATACACCGGCAAACGCGCCGAACAGGTCATGAACGGAATAATGAACACCGTGATCCAACGCTCGCGCCACGAGCGGATATTCCGCGTCGCCATCACCGCCGGCACCGCGCAGGCAAAGCCTGACAGAATCGGCACGAAGGCGCGTCCGCTCATCCCCAGCTTGTGCAGCGGCCGGTCGACCACCGTCGCCGCACGCGCGAGATACCCAGTGTCTTCGAGTAGCGTAAAGCCGGTGAATAAAATAAAAATCTGCGGCACAAACACGATCACCGCGCCAATACCAGAGATCACACCATTGGCTACGAAACTACCCAAAGGTCCTTCACCCAACAGAGTCAGCGCGCCCCTTGCCAGCTGTGAGAATAAATAATCGACCCCCTCCATCAGCGGCGCGGCCGCCCAAAAAATGGAAGAGAACAACGTACCCATGATCAACAGAAAAAAGAAAATCCCGAACACAGGATGCAAAAGATAACGATCCCACTTGCGCAAATAATCCAGAGAACCGCGCTCAGGGAGACTGGCCGCCACCGCCCGCGCCCAGCTCTCACTGATCGCGACTTCTTTTTCGATGCGCGCCGAATCCCATTCGATCAGGCGCACTTTGCCGCCCACGCCGTGCGCCAGCAGCAAACGCGCCTCATCCACCAGATCCTGCACGCCACCGCCAAGCCGCCCATCGACCGGCAGCACCGGCGCATTGACCAGCTCACTTAGTTTTTCCAGATCGATCGTACGCCCGGACTCCTTGACGATGTCCATCATCGTGACCACCACCGCCAACGGGATTCCGATTTCTTGAATCTGCCGCACCAAGTACAGCTGGCGGTTGAGTTGAGTCCCATCAATGACCACGATCACGGCGCGGACACCGCCGCTGCGCAAAACATCGAGTGTCACTTCCTCGTCGCGCCCATGCGGTTGCAAACTGTAGACGCCGGGGGTATCGACGACGTCAAGACCGTCGCCGTACACCGGCAGCGTGCGGCCGCGAAAGCAGTCGACAGTGGAACCTGCGTAATTGACGGTCTTGAATTTTGAACCGGTGAGCCAATTGAACAGGGTGGTTTTACCGCAATTGGGCGAGCCGATCAGCGCGATGCCGCTTATTTGATCAGTAGACATTCGGCTTCGGCCCGGCGCAGGGCGAGCACACTGTCATGCAGCTGCACAACAAATGGCCCATTGAATGGCGCACGGCCAAGAATGCGAACTTCACAGCCTGAGTGAAAGCCCATCTCACGTAAACGGCGGGCCAAGCGCGTCTCGCCAATGACATCGTGGATGATTAGAGTCTGCAGAAATGGGGCTGTGGTGAGTGAGCGCATCTAATTGAAAAGTATTCTCAAAACTGCCATACATAAAGCTCTTTCTGAATCTAAGTGGGATGTGAAACCCAATTGACAATGGCAGGACCCGGCGGACAAAAATGAGACACTCGACATTCCGCCGGGAAACGCAACTGGAGACCCCATGAAACACATGAACATCCTCGAAGTCATCGGCCGCACGCCTTTAGTCCGCATCAATCGGTTGGGAGCGGGACTCGAGTGTACCTTATGGGCGAAATGCGAATTCCTTAACCCCGGCGGGTCAGTCAAAGATCGCATCGGCTACAACATGGTCTTAGAGGCCGAACGTTCGGGCCGCATCAAACCCGGCGACACGTTGATCGAACCCACCAGCGGCAACACCGGCATCGGCTTGGCATTGGCGGGCGCCGTGCGCGGCTACAAAGTCATCATCACCATGCCTGAGAAAATGAGCCGCGAGAAACAAGTCATCCTCGAAGCTCTAGGCGCACGGATTATCCGCACGCCGACAGAAGCACCGTCGCACTCGCCCGAGTCGCACATCGGCGTCGCATTGAAGATG
>JAYWAE010000279.1:0-1673 GCA_043782715.1 Pseudobdellovibrionaceae bacterium
CGGTACGGTTTTCGGACGGACTACTTAGCTTTGGCGGCCTTGACGGGCTTGGCTTTGACCTTCAAGGCTTTGCGGCGCTGGATGATCTTTTCCAAAATATCGTGGGCTTCACCTTGCAGGTCGTTTTCGTAAACGAAGCGGTAAAAGCCTTCGATTTCAGGGCTCTGGCGGAATTTTTTGATTGAAGTGGGGAGCGAATCGGACTGTACGAAATCGATTGATGAACCGTCTTCGGACAATTTGACTTTTTCGGCCATGGTTCGCTCCTTGGGTATCCACAAGCTTTAGAGCAAATCTTGCGCCCGGTCAACGGCCCTTAAACACTGCTCGCTCCGGGTAAAATCGTCTATTCTCCTGTTCATGCAAATACTTGAAGGTAAACCCGTAGTCGAAGCCCGCCGCGCCAAAATCAAAGCCGAAGTCGCAAAATACAGCGCCAAGAGCGGTCGCGCACCGGGTTTGGCGGTGATTTTGGTCGGTGACGACGCTGCCAGCCAGGTCTATGTCGGCAATAAAATCAAGGCATGCGAGGAGGCTGGTATCAAGTCCGTCGAACGCCGGCTACCCGCGAACACCACGGCGGCCGACCTCAAAAAGGTGATCGATACTTTGAACCAGCACGAACAGGTCGACGGCATTTTGCTACAACTCCCGCTGCCTAAACATTTGAACTCAGATGAGATGATCGGGCAAATTTCGCCGCTGAAAGATGCGGATTGTTTGACCAGTGAGAACCTCGGGCTGCTGTGGACGGGGCGTCCGCGCACGATTCCATGCACGCCGTGGGGAGTGATGGTGATTCTCGAGCACTACGGCATTCAACCCGCGGGCATGAACACCGTGGTCGTCGGGCGCAGTCAGATCGTCGGCAAACCGATGGCGCATCTCTTAGTGCAGGCCAATGCGACCGTGACGATTTGCCACTCGAAGACTTCCAACTTGCGTGAACATACGTTGCGCGCGGACTTGGTGGTCGTCGCCGCGGGGCAGGCGGAGATGCTCGGCAAAGATGATTTTAAAAAAGACGCGGTCGTGATCGATGTTGGAATTCACCGCAAGGCTGCTGAGGGCGGCAAGAGCAAACTCTGCGGCGATGTGCGCTTTGCTGAGCTTGAAGGCCATGTCCGGGCGGCGACGCCGGTGCCGGGTGGGGTGGGGCCGATGACCATCACGATGTTGCTCGAAAACACTTTGCGCTTGGCGGAGTTGTCGCCAAAGTCGAAGCGCTAGATTTATTTTACAGTAGAAATGGCAAGGCGCACGCCCATCCTTTTGCCATTAGGCGGTTTTCGCCGCCAATTGAGCGACTTCGATTCCGACTATTTTTAAAATCTCGAGTGATTCGCTGGAACGGTATTCCGTGCGATAGAAAATCTTTTTGACGCCGCCCAGATTGATCAGGCGCTTAGCGCAGGCGACACATGGCAAATGAGTGACAAAAACAATTTTCTCGGTCGAACGCGCGGAATCGCAGTTGATCACCGCATTTTCTTCGGAGTGCAGGCAGCCGCAGTTGCCGGATTCATTGCGGTCGCACTCATTCGGCAAGCCCGCCGCATTGCCATTGTAACCAACCGCTAGAACTTTGCGGTAGTCCGTAGACGTAATTACCGTGCCGACATTCAATCGGCGGCAAGTCGAACGCTGGGCCAGCACATGCGCGAGATCCATAT
>JAYWAE010000280.1:0-1663 GCA_043782715.1 Pseudobdellovibrionaceae bacterium
TGCCCGACTACGCTCACATTGCCGAAGATTTGATTTTCGTACTTGACCGCGCCCATCGCGATGGCAGCCTGAAAGATCGCGTGCGCCAGAATCTGGATCAGTTCATCATTAAAGATCCCGACGTGGTGGCTGGGCTTGAGCGCTACAAGAAGCACGGCAAAAAGCTATTCATCGTCACCAACTCGGACTTCAGCTACAGCAAATTGCTGCTCGACTACACCATCAATCCCTTCGTCAAAGAGCACAAGAGCTGGGAAGATCTGTTTGATATCGTGATCACCTTGGCCGCCAAACCGCGTTTCTTCGTCGACAACCAGCGCTTTTTGAAAATCGATCCGCGTACCGGCAACATGACCAACATGGACACTAAACTGGAATCGGGCATTTACCAGGGCGGTTCGGCCAATGTTTTCACCCACGACCTCGCCGCCGACGCCGATGAAATTTTATATATCGGCGATCATATTTACGGCGACATCTTGCGCTTGAAAAAAGACTGCGCCTGGCGCACGGCCCTGGTGGTCGAAGAACTGGCCGATGAGATCGACAAAGAGCGCCAAGCGGCGCCAGTGCTGGAGAAAATCAATAAGTTCATGGACAAAAAGTTGCCCATCGAAGTGAAACTCGATGAGTTGATCTCGGAGCAAATTGAAAAGGGCACCAAAGCCCATGACGACAAAATCCACGCCCTGCTCGGCGAGATTTCAGAGATCGATAAGTCGATCTCTCCCCTCATCAAACAGCAGCAGCAGGTGTACAATCCCTACTGGGGTGAGGTCATGCGCAGCGGGATCGATGAGAGCTATTTTGCCAACCAGGTCGAACGCTTCGCGTGCGTGTACATGTCCAAGCTCGCCGACCTCCTGGCCACTCCCCCGCGTACTTACTTCCGCTCACAGCGCCGGCCGCTGGCCCATGACCTGGCGATCAAAGCTTAGCCTGTTGGCGTTGGCTTGGGCGGGTTCACCGGCTTTGGCCTTCGAAGCGCAGGCCGTCCCGTTCTACGAATCATACCCAATTCAGGAGTTGCAAGGCGCAGGCGGCGTGAAGATAGCCTACAAAATCATTCCGCTCGCCGGAAGTGCACGTGCCGTCGTGATCGCACAGGGATTCAGTGAAACGATGGTCAAATATGCCGAGTTGGCGTGGGAATTGCGGCGCGCCGGCTACTCCGTGATTTTGTATGATCACCGCGGCCAAGGACATTCGGGCCGCCTCAATGCCGATCCGCACAAGGGTTACCTCGATGATTTTGCAAACCTGGTCGCCGATCTCAAAACCGTCACCGAAACTGCGGCGCGGCCGCTGGCTCACGACTTATTTTTGATCGCACATTCCATGGGCGGCGGGGTCGGTGCGCTTTATCTCGCGCAACATCCGGATGACTTTAGGAAGGCGATCCTCTCCGCGCCAATGCTGGCGATGCCACTGCCGAAATGGCAGCGCACACCGGTTCTCTGGCTAATGGGGCTGTGCAAACTGTTGCACCTGGACGAGTTCTATGTGCGCGGCCCGAGTGACCCGGCCAAATTTACTTTTGCAACCAATTTGGTCACGTCCGATCCCGAACGCTACGAAGAATTACAGGTCAAGCCCGCGCGCGCGCAGCCGCAAGATCAAGTTTGGGGCATCACCGCGCGCTGGCTCTATGAGGCGATGACTG
>JAYWAE010000281.1:0-4461 GCA_043782715.1 Pseudobdellovibrionaceae bacterium
GAAATCCGTTCGCTCGCCCATGCTGCGCCTGAAGATAAAATGGCACTCGGCCATTTGCTGATTGTCGCGGCGCAGGTCGCACGCGATTTGGGCGTCGCCGAAGACGGCTACCGGCTGGTAATCAACACCGGCAAAAACGGCGGCCAATCCGTTGACCACATCCACGTCCACCTGCTGGCGGGGCGGAAAATGGAGTGGCCTCCGGGCTAGCGCTCGACCGACTCGTCCGGTCTTCGCTTACCATCGCGCTCGCTTGGGCCGCGCTTCAGACTCCAATTCGTTCCCGCTCCTTGCAGAGTGTTCCGCGTTGAACACTAAAAAGGAGTTACCATGCGACCAATCTTCGCTCTCGTTTTTCTATTTAGCTTTCCTTTGCATGCCCGCCCTCACAATTATATTGTCGGAGGTCAAGATGTCCAGGCACCCGATCCGATCGCGGCCTTGACGGTAGGCATTTTCACACCCTCACCCGACGGCCACAATGGTTCGCTATGCACCGGCACTTTAATCCGCAAGGACATCGCCGTGACCGCAGCCCACTGTCTAGCGACTGGCGGTCTCAAACCAGTGGTGATTTTCGGCCGCGATTTGCACTCTCCTATGGCGGTGCAACGGCAAAGTGTCGCAGTGGCGGTCAACCCTAAATGGCGCACAAATGCAGGAAGCGGAATGGATCAAGGCGATATCGCCTTAGTGAAGTTTCCCGGCGGGCTGCCGCCCGGATACAAAAAGGCCTCACTGGCGCGCGGAGAAGTGCACAACGGCGATTCAATCACCCTCGCGGGTTATGGAATCAACGATGCACGCTCAAAGTCGGGAGCCGGAACATTGCGCCAAGCCGATGTCCGCGTTGTGGACGCACGCGTGAAAAAGAGTGAAATGATTTTGGATCAATCCCACGGCCGAGGCGCCTGCCACGGCGATTCGGGGGGCCCCGCGTTTCTCCGGCGTGGCAGACGGGTCGTTCTCGCCGGAGTCACCAATCGCGGCTATCCGAACCACGCGCCCGACGACTGCGGGCATCAAGTGGTCTACAGCAAAATTCCGGCTTACCGATCATGGATCCAAAGACGAGAAAAAAGTCTCGGTACGCAAGCGGGGCGTGGACTTTCAATGCTCAAACATAAGTTTAAACAACCGCCCAAAACGCGATTCACGCGGCGGAGGAATCGACCGGAGGCAAAATTACGCCACCGTAGCCACGTCCGGCAAAAGCGCAGAAAATCAGTGCCTGCCAATAACCGGTAACGAATCCCGGCACAAGACGCTTCCTCAAGGTCATAGATATCAAGCGTTTCAGTAACTTAGTAAGGCACGCGCGTTGCTTTTAACTGGAATCATGAACAACTCTTGCCTCAAAGCCTTTATAAAGCTCTGCCTATGCCTCAGCACTGTCTACGCACCAGTCAGTTCGTACGCGGAGCCAAAGCTCAGCACCAGCGGCGGGGGGGGCAAGCCGCCCATATATCCACCGACTACATATAGTGACGGTTTAGGCCCGTCCGACAATGACAAGAGGCCAGGTGACGGCACCGGCAAGCCCCTCTTTGTTCAGCAGCCTAAGCCGTTTGGTACGATTTGGGGGGTAGACTCCGAGACCCGCGGCCAAATTTATTTCGAAGGCCTTTCGAACTATCAAAACAGAGTCTTTTTGTGGAAATACAAAGACGCCTCAATGAAAGAAGTCATCCGCGGGTCGACACCAGCCTCACCTAATATGAAGGGCTGGGAAACGGTAACTTGGGAGGCCCAAGGCGAGCCCACTTCCAACTTCAAAATTCGCTTGCTGCAGTCGAGAGTAAACACCGCGAGTCTCCCCGAGTTTCAATATTCCTCCAACACCGGCAGCAGCAAAAGAGCAGGTGAAGTGGCGAAAACCGCCACTGCCACCACTCCGGAGTATTTGTTTATGGGCGAACGCGACAGCCAGGGTCGCGAGCGTGTTTGGGCCTACAGAGGAGCCGGACAAGTTAATGAAGGGTACCTCTCGCCTGAGGGTCAAGTTCTCGGTGTGAAACCTTATTTAGCTCCAAAGACCACATCCATCAATGGCGGCAAAACTTCCCCCGTTGATTCAGGCAAAAAAGTGAGCCAAGGCCCTGCACCGAAGAGCGGAAAATTTGCAGAAGTCTGGGGAATGGACACGCAAGGCCGCAAAATTTATTACGAGGGCTCGAGCTACAGGGGAAAACTCTTTGTATGGCGCTACACCGACGCCTTAATGAAACAAGTTGAGCGCGGCAGTGTAGAAACGGACCCCGCCAAACCCGGTTACCAACAATCGATCTGGGATCGCGGCAACGAAACTGCGTCCTCGTTCAAGTCCAAAATGATTCTCGCCGGTGTGAAAATTGAAAGTCTCCCGCAAGAGGGCTCACGCTCCGGCAGCGTGCATCGCTCGGGCGAGCTCGCGCTAGCCGCGACGGCGGCGGAGCCCGCCTATCACTACTCGGGCGAACGCAATGCCGAGGGCCAAGAAAAAGTTTGGGCGTTTATGGAAAAGGAAAACCGCTACGTCGAAGGCTATCTCAACGCCGGCGGCAAAGTGCTGGGCTTGGAGACACTCTCGACCACGGGCAAAGCCGATGTCGCCAACCAACTCTCAGCTGAAGATCTCAAGTGGCGCCCTTCACAGCTAGAGAAAACCATGAGCTGGACGGCCGACAAGGGCCGGGCATTTAAGAGTGCGTTTATGAACTACGTCGACGGCGTCCACAACAACACCTACGGTGCAGCCCGAACACCTGAAGAAAATTTGGCTAATATGGAGAAGTTGGGTGACTCCAAGGGAGTACAACTCGGCCTCGGAATTGCGGCTTTCTACACCGCCATGGGCGCCGTTGCAGCTTATGAGTTGTTGCTGGAGTACCCGAACAACCCGATGGTGATGGAGCAGTACTTCGCCAAATTCGATGCGCAGCACGTGATGATGCTGGGCGGTTTTATGGCCGTCGCCTATCCGTTTATGCGCAAAATGCCGGGCTTCAGCACACGCGGCAACGTGATCCGCAGCTTGCCCATGTTCGCAGCCGGTCTATTTGCAGGTGCCGCCGGTACGGTTGTCATGTCGATGGCTGCCGACTCGGACGTCCGAGCCTGCAACAGCGTTGGTGATTTTGTCAAAACCGGGCAGTGGCACACGAACGTCGAGGCCTGCGATCGCGCCTTCCAGAGGTGGAACACCGAGACCCTGCGCCTGCAGCTGATTCCCAAACTTGAGTCCATGATGGTGACCGGTGCAATTTTCTTGGGCGCTTACTATGTGGTCAGCGAACAGGCGATGGTCTCAGCGCTTCGCATGATTCCCGTCTTAAAGGGTGCCAAACCAGGTGCCCTCGGCGTCATCATGTTGGTGGTTGGCGGCGTGATTTGGATGGGCGCAGAAAAAATCGCCAACAGCGTCTTCAACGTCGAACAGTTCTTTACGGAACGGCAGATCGCCGACGAATCACTCGAGGACAACCTCTTCAAACGCTGGGAAGTTTTGCGCAAAAACAATTGGATCGAGAACAAGCCCGAGCCTTCCAACCTCCCCAAGTGCCAAGTCCTCGCGCGCGCGGGAACGTGGCCGCGCCCCTGCGACCAACGCCCCAATTATGTCGACTTCGCCACGACCCTCGACAAGTACAGCTCAATGATGTCTCAGTTCCGCAATGCCCAGCTGGCGAATACTTATGGTTCTTACAATGCTTGGTCGAGCAAAGTCCTGAGCTACCATGCTCAGCTCGGCGCCGCTTATGAAGTCTACAGCTTGCTGATTCAACAGCTCGCCAATGAGCAAACGATCCCGGGCTTGAGCGAGAATGACGCCCGCGGTTTCAACTACGTGACCGTTCGCAACCTTGAACGTCAGCACATCAACGGCACAGTCTTAAAAGGCGATCCCGGGGCCAGCGGCTGGGAGAGATCACTTGGCCTCGACAAGGACCGCGTCGTCACTAGCGATCCAGTTTACACGCAAGACTTCTCAGGCACGTGGAAGTACGTCGAGACGTCCAACTTCTTTGATTACGCCGTAACCTCAATGGCCTGTGGACCAGAAACCGAAGGCCAGAGCGAAAACAGCATCGTGCAAAACATCAGTCAGTTCATGTCCGAGTGGGTGACGGGTAACACGGCTCCGAGCAACATCATCGGTGACCCTGCCGGCCAAGCCATGGTCTTTCACCCGCCACGTATCACCAGACCACGGCCCGGAACCAATCGCAGTGTTTGCGAAATGGCGGCGTTTCGAGATCCGGTTCTAGATAGGGTCTTAACCGTCCCGAGCGCGCGCCCAGAGAACTTCCTTGTTTTAGCCCCTTGGTTCTCGGGCCTGAAGGACTATAAGAATCTCTACGGGTTTATCAAAGACAACGTCCGCGAGAGTGTTCTCGCCAACGGCAAGAGCAGTTTTGACTCCTGGTGGACCAACTCTGTGACCGTTCCGGCCGCCCGCCAAGAAGTGCTGTTGCGCCAAGA
>JAYWAE010000282.1:0-11821 GCA_043782715.1 Pseudobdellovibrionaceae bacterium
AGGTCGATCTGGCTGGGGCCGACTTGGCCGCGGGCGAGGAAGATGGCGAGGTCATGCGAAAGATCGCTTACGAAAGTCGGGTCGACGCCTTGTCCTTCAGTAGATTGCGTGGACAAGAGGTCCGGAGTTTTCAGCAGGTGAACCAGCGTGTTCACGGCTTTTTCTTGATGACCCAAATTCAAGTGGCACCATGCGATGCGGAACTCAACCAGAGCGCGCGACTTCAGGTTTTCTTTGCGCGCGCTTTCGTAGGCCTTGAGCGCACCGGTGAAGTCGCCTTCCCGGAATTTGCGCTCACCTACGCTCATGAAGGCGATAGCACGCACTTCCGACGTGTATCTGGACGGGCTGTTCAGAATTTGTGCGTAAAGTGCGACAGCTTTCTTAGGCTGATCGTTTAAGCCATAGAGGTGGGCGATTTGTAAAACGCGGCGGCCTTGATCGGCTTTGTCGACTTGGGGAAGAGCTTCTTGATAAGCGGCGATGGCTTTTTGGCGATCGGTCAGCGCGCCCTTACAGTCTTTGCAATTCGAATCCATCTCATTGAGCGCTTTGAGTCGGGCGCGGTCGGCGTACAAGTCGCCGAGGCGGAGCAAAATCCCCGCGCGCTCCGGCTCACTCTTGTCCATACCATCGAGCCCCAGCTCGAGCCGTTGAATGATCTGATCATGCGTGGTCTCGTCCATACGGACGGCATTGACCAGTTGCGAGATCAGGAGAAGCGCCAGCAATGTAGATCGAATCACGTACATCATACACCCCACGAACCTGCCATGGACTCGCAAGTGTCGTGCCGGTGCCTACCGTTGATTTAATCTACAATGGGTGGTGAAAGTGACCATTTACGTCACTTTCAGTGAGTAACGGCGCCGTCTTTGAGCGGTTTGGTCGAATTAGTTGGAGGCAGGTAAACAGCCTACATAGGGTCCGCGAACCATTCGTGAGACCTCCAGCAGCTGATACATGCTGTCGGCATAATTCGTGTCGATCGAGGTATTGCCTTCCAGGCAATAGCACTGGCCAATTACCAAGCCCGCGACGTTCGAATCGAGGGCATTGGTGATGGTGTAGGTCTTGTGATTTGGCAGGTAGGTTTGAAAGTCGATAAGCGAAACCACCACCCCGCGGGCGCGGAAGTCTTCGGCCTGAAAGAGTCCGCAGAATTCGGCCGCTTGCGCATGCAGGCTTAGGGTCAAGATTGTAAGCAGGGCGATGCCCTTCACGACTCCTCCGAGGTGAAGGGTTGGTCTCGCACAGCACGACGCTATGGGTCAAGTGCATAGGTTGCAAAGGTGCGGTTTGGTCGCCAGCCTCAATACAGCGTCTCTAGAGGGTTCGAGAGTGGAGGGCCGTGTGAACAATATTTTCGTGGCCGTGAGTCCTGGCGGAATCCAAGAAAACCCTGAATTGAAGCAGCTTTTAGGGAAGATGAAACGCACGCTAAATGACCGGGAAGTCGAAGCGCGCTGGGTACGCCCGGACCTGTGGCATGTGACGACCGCGTTTCTAGGTCCGCTAGCGGAAGAGCGGCGTTTACTCCTGCTCGAAGCTCTGCGCCGATGGAAACCAAACGCTTCCGACGTCGAGTTGCGGCTGCATGGACTCGGCGGCTATCCCACCAGCGAACAAGCGCGCGTGCTGTGGGTTGGAGTAGGCGAGAATCAAGAGTTCCTGCGCCTGCAAAGCGACCTCGCCGACTTTCTCAGCCGACACGGATTTGAAATCACCAACCGGAATTTCCATCCCCACATGACTCTCGCACGCCTGCGCCACACTCAGAGTTTGACCGACGTCATTCAACTCGGCGGCCGCAAACATTTCGGCGACTATCCGGTGCGCGAATTCATAGTTTTTCATTCGCTGCTTGAAGGAAATATTCTCAAATATCTGCCGCTCGCGAGGTTGCCGATCGTGGCTGGGATTGGCAGCTGAGCTGGAGAAAAGCGCTCGGAATCGGGAATAAGGCGCTTTTTTGCTAACACCTGTATCGTTTTGAACCAGTAAAACATCATCAGATTCAATATGTTAGCGCTAGCTGGACCACGGTCTTGCACAGCTGGTGAGAGTTATGAAAAAACTCGTGAGCCTCCTATTATTAGTTCCGTCGATCGTATTGGCGCAGTCGAACGCTCAGTTCGCTCCGCCGATACTGCCGATGCCCTATCAACAGATGGGCAACATCTATAATGGACCAGGTTTAGGCTACCAGGGATATCAGGGCTATGCGCCGGCAATTTTGCCGATGATGGGACAGCAGGGCTGGAACCAACAAGGCTGGAATCAAAACGGATTCAATCAAAATGGCTTTGTCCAAAATGGTTGGAATCAGAACCCGTTTGGCCAACGCCCGTGGGGCCAACCGCCTGCTGGTTACGGACAAAACAATAATAGTGGATCGAGCATGGGCTCGCTGATGCCGTTGCTCGCGATGGGCCTAGGTCTTTTCAATGCCATGAACGGTCAGAATGAAGACCAGGGCGACGACTGGGCTGACAACGGAGACTCGACCGACGATAGCTCCAGCAACGACAACGGCTATGACGACAGCGGCAGCCAAAAGAAATCGTGCAACAAAAGATCGCGCGCTGCGAGTTCCGACACTGTCACCGGGTCCGGCTCGAGTGACACGGAGGCTTCCGCTTTCACCGACACGGCCGCTCCCACCTGCCGTGATTGCGGCCGTGGCGTGCGCCGTTCCACGACCGCGCGCGTGCGCATTCCCACGGCGAATCGCGTCCGCATTCCCCAGCGCAGTGATTCAGTGGATGTTGCGGCCGGCTTGCAACCCGCAAGCGTAGGCGCTCCGCGAGTTGCCACTGGCAATCACGACGATCTCGTTGCCGCGTCGGAAGATGTTCCGGTGACTGATCCCGCGCCAACCGGCATCGTGCGCCATCCGGCCCCAAAGATGAGGCAGCAGGTTAGGGCTGGAGTGAGTGTGCCACGCCGAGAGGCCATTCCTACTACGCGAGTGGTAGTGACCGTTCATAATAACGACGAGCGCCGCGCACAGAGTGCACCTATATGGGCACCGTTCACTGCGGCGCTCGGCCGGTGTGCTCCAGGCTGTGTGCCCGTGCAGTACTCCGCCTTTGGCCAGCGACCGCATCCCACTTGCCATACGCAAGGCCGCGCCATCGACGTATTTGGATTCAATTGTGGCGGACACGTGTACATGGCCATTGATCGCGGCAGATACGAATCCATAGTTCAGTGTATGAAGACTAAGATGAAGGTACTTTATCGCAATCATCCTGAACAGGATGTCACTTCTGGCCACCGCGACCATGGTCATTTTAGTATGGGCTGCTACGTTAACGGAGGACACAAATTTTGGTAACCCCGAAACTAACCAAACTTATTTTATTTGCTATGGTCGTATTCTGCACCCTCACTCACGCCGACCCGCCGGTTTACTCCGGCAAGTCGGGTGACGAGAAGACGGGCACGCTGAGCTACACCGTGGTCAATCTCGGCGAGCCAGCCATCATGCCGTATCGTTTGACTGTGTCGCTTCGCTGCGCGGGTAAATCCGCGGACGCGAAACTGTCACCTGGTGAAAACTTGAAGAATGAGGCCATTTGCCAGTTCCGCGAACCGGAGTTCAACAAGGAAACCAAAGTGCTGACCATTCACTACAGCACGTCGGAATTTGCCCCCGGAGTCGCGAAGTGCAACACCGATTGGGCGCAAGATTTCGACTTAAAAGCACTCTGCCCGTAAGAGCCTAGTGATAGCGGCTGGGCTCAGCCAAGATAAACAGCGGAATTTCAACCTTCCACTTCTCACCGGTCGAGTCGACCATGGTGTACGTGCCTTGCATTGAGCCCGTCGGCGTCGCCAGTGGGCAAAAGCTTTCGTATTCGAAGGCCTCACCCGGTTGCAGCGTCGGCTGCTGGCCGATCACGCCTTCACCCACGACCTCTTCAATTTTGCCAAATCCATCGGTGATGATCCAGTGGCGCGACAAGAGCTGTACGCGTGCCTTGCCCTCGTTGTGGATGCGCACCTTGTACGAGAAGAAGTACTGGCCTTGGCCCGGATCGCTTTGCTCGCGCACGTATGTGGGCTCGACTTCGATGCGGATATTTTTAGTGGTGGATGCGAACATAAGCGTCGAAGATGCGTTGGCTCAATGCTTGTGTCAAGGCCCGAAGGCCGTTACGCTTAAATTGCACTTCATCTCCGGGGGAATCATCGTGGCTACTGAAAAATCTAAGTTTCCACTGATTGTCGGTGGCGTTTTTGTTTTGGGCGCCGTCGTCGGCATCGCGCTTTACATGTGGTCGATGCGCAAGCCGGATTCGTTGAAAGAGCGGGTCAGTTACACGATTGGCTCGCAATTTGGCAAAAGCTTGACGGCGCAGAATCTGGAGCTGGATTCCCGCATGGTTTCACGCGGAATCGTGGACTCGATTGATGGTAAAAAAAATCCGCTGACGGACGTCGAAATGGAAGCCGCCATGGTCCGTTTGAATGAAGACCGGCGCAAAGAGCAGAGCGAAGACGCGGTCAAAAACAAGGCGAGCGCCGATGCCTGGCTAGCCGACAATCGCTCTCATGCCGACGTCAAGACCACTGCGAGCGGACTGCAGTACAAAGTGATCACGGAAGGCAGCGGCCCTCAGCCCAAAGCCGACGACGTTGTCGTGATCAACTTTCGCGCCACGCTCGCGGACGGAAAAGAGATCGATCAGAGCTACAAGCGGGGAGAACCGGCGGAAGTGCCGGTCAAAGGCGTTATTCCGGGCTGGGGCGAAGGCTTGATGCTTATGCACAAGGGCGGCAAAGTGATTTTCTACGTTCCGCCCGAGTTAGGTTATGGCGATCGCCCGCGGCAGAACATTCCCAGCAATGCGATTTTGATTTATGAAACCGAGCTGATGGACTTTCATCCGCCACCACCGCCTCCGGCGGGCAAGCCACCGGGCCCGCCGGCTATACTGCCGGCGAAAAAGAAAAAATAATTACAGCAGCAGACCGTCAAAGGCGGCTACCACCGGATAATGATCCGAGGGCATGTGCAACCGCTGATCGAGCGTTTTGGGCAGCGGAAGCGGCACGCGCAAATCGCTGTGATAGCGGTACACCTGCACGCTGCCGGGTTTGAGCTGAGGCTTGAGCTCGGGGGAAATAAAAATAAAATCGATCTGCAAGCCCGTGACGTGACTGCCGCGGTTGAATTGCAATTGGGTGGCGGCATCTTCCTCGCTCAACGACGCGACTTCCACCACGCTCACGAGATCGGTCGAGTTCAGCGCTACGAACTCCTCGGCTCGCCGGTCGGAGCGGGCGCAGCCGTTGAAATCACCTGCCACCACCACCGGAACCGGCGGTGAAAACTCTCCGCGCACCTCGGAGTAAATGCGCACCAGCGTATTGACCTCGGCGCGCCGGCGCTCTTTGCCCTCGGGATCGATGCCATCGTGATCCAACTTTGATTTCAAATGCACGAGCAGCGCAATCAGGCCGGGCGTAGTGCTGCCTTCACGGTAAAGCCGCAGCTCCGCACAGTCGCGCGAAAAATAGTGCGACTTCACCTGCTTCTCGGGATTGTCTTGGTGAAAGAGATTGGTCTGCAGCTCATGTGGATAGAGAAAATCAATCGGCCGGTTTTTATGGCTGCGGATTTCGGCTCGCAGCGGGAGCCCGCGCCGGAGCAAGTAGCCGATGTCGATGCCACGGTCCGAGTTGCCCTCGATAATATGCGGGACATATTTGTCGGCGAGGAAGAGCTTGGCAAAATTGCTGAGCGATTCTTCGCCGCCCACTTCGTTCAGGCAAATCAAATCGGCGTCGATGTGCAGCAGGCTGTCGGCCAGCCACAAGATCTTGCTGAGCGACTTGTTCGGAATGGTGGCGTGTGTAAGCTTTTGCCATTCCTTTTCAGTCATCTTGCGCCAGTCGCGCGGGGTCATGTCGGCGAGAAAGACAAACAGGTTCTCGGCGTTAAGTTGCACGATCTTGAACATGTGATTATCATAGCCGAACTGTAAAAGAGGGGTAGTCATGGCCGCGAAAACGAGTAAGAAATCGGCGATCCGAGCACAAAAGTCCGCTAGTAAAGATATGTTTGGACTGACGCTCGAGTCGCTGCTCCTGCGGCAAATCAATCTGCCCGTCATGCCGGGCGGTAAGCGCGCGCGGGTCACGGTCCAAGCCGGCAAAAAGCCGCCCGCCCAGCGCTTGAGTGAGGTGGACGGCGGCATCGAAATCAGCCTTAATCCTTTAGCCACATTGGAATCGGAGTCGGATTCCCGGCTCAAAACAGGGTCGGCCCAGCGCGTGCGCGATGCCGTAGGGGCTTGCCTTGGACAGATCGAGAAACTCGATGTTCAGAGCGTGGAATTTGACCTGCAGCTCGATGCCGGGCTAACCGAAGCCGCGATTCTCGGGCTTGAACTCGCCCTTTACCGCTTTAAGCGCGTATTTAAGGGTGAGTCGCTAAAGCTTGGAATTACTTTGAAAAACAAAGGCAAGTCGATTGCTCCGAAGGTGATCGAAGCGGCCGCTGCGCCAGGTGTCGCAACGAATCTCGCGCGCCACCTGACCAACCTTCCACCCAATGTTTTGAACCCCATTACCTACGCGGAGGCTATGGTAAAAGTCTTTGCCGCAATACCTAATGTAAAGGTTGAAGTGTGGGATGAGGGGCGTTTAGCGCAGGAAAACATGAATCTCATAATGGCTGTTGGCATGGGCTCGGCCAGCGCACCGCGCTTGGTGCATTTGCGCTATCGTCCCGCGGGCGCCAAGAAAGGTCCAGTCGCTTTGGTTGGCAAGGGCGTGACGTTCGACTCCGGCGGACTCGATATCAAGCCAGCAGCCGGCATGCGCTTGATGAAGAAAGACATGGGCGGCTCGGCCGCGGTCGCAGGCGTGTTGCTATGGGCCGCCAAGACGGGGTGCAAAATCGCGCTCGACGCTTATTTGCCGCTGGCGGAGAACGCCATCGGTGGCCGGGCCTTCCGACCGAGCGATGTGATCACAGCGCGCTCAGGCGCGACGGTTGAGATCCATAACACGGATGCCGAAGGCCGCCTCGTACTGGCCGATGCAATGGATGTAGCGGTTACGCAGGCTGAAAAACCGCGCTGCCTAGTCGATGTGGCCACACTTACGGGGGCGATCAAAGTCGCTTTGGGATCCGGAGTCGCAGGTTTGTTCGCCAACGACCAGCGCTTGGCGCAGGCCTTGAACAAGGCGGGTCAAGAAAGTGGCGACTTAACTTGGATCATGCCGCTGTATCAAAAATACCGCCCGCAATTGGCCTCTACCTTCGCCGACATGATCAACTCGCCTGACGGCTTTGGCGGTGCAATCACGGCGGCTTTGTTTTTAGAGAAGTTCGCGCGCGATGTACCTTGGGCCCATCTCGACATTTATGCTTGGAAAGACTCAGGTGAAGGCGCTTGGCTCGAGAGTGGTGGCAGCGGACAGTCTGTTCTGGGGTTAGCGGCCTGGCTGGATGGGCTGCGCTAAATCGCCCAGGCAGTTCTGAATTTTAAGCTCAATATAATTCTAGCCTAAGATAAGCAACCGCGGTGGAAGTGGCCAGTAGTTCACATTTTCCGAAAGTGAATAGTCTTTCGCATTTTTCAAATATATTCATTTCAGTAAAATCACTTCGATCGCAATCGGATAGCATATGAATACGAATACAGGGTGTATAGACCTACTTTTTGCTGAAATGAATATATTCGAATAAAATGGGCACTACGATGCGCGCGTGAGGTAAGTTTGCGCAAATAAAAATGTTATTTCGACTTCTTATTATCCACTAACCATGTGTCGGGTGATTGCGATGCGGTGTCTCTTCTGGGTGCCGCTGCCGGATATCTTACTTCCGCGCAGAATTAACATTTCGGCCCTTCCGAACCTAAGGCCGGTACCCGAACAGTTGGCGCTCTTCGATTAATCGCCGCGCTTTTTCCGGCACCAACTTCACCCAGCCCTTGTCGCCGTTTTCTAGCATCTTGCGCACGGCTTCACTGTGAATCGTGGCGTCGATGTCGTCGCAATCCAGTACATCTTTGATCCAGCCATTGGCCATTAGGTGTTTGACCAAATATTGCAGCTTCATATCGGGATTGAAAGTGGAGGCCGTCGCACAGGATTTGCCGTCTTTGTGCGGGAAAACGAAGACATGAGTTTTGTCGTCAAACAATCGGCTCATCGCTTCGAGGACGCCTCCGGGCAATGTTTTATAGAATTGTTCGTCGAACATTTTGGGTAGCAGCGAGGCACCGACGACGATACCGATTTGCTCGGCTGTGCAGGCGCGCAAGAAGCCCTTCATTTGATAAAACAGGCGGAAGTTCGAGAGCAACACCTCATGCCCGAGGGCGGACAAGGTGTCGATGCGATGGAGAAAATCTTCGTCGCTCGCCGAACCGGCTTGGCCAGTTACCGAATTGATGGTGATCTCAAACATGGCGCGCGCATTTTTAGCATCGACACCGGGCTGCTTTTTGAATTGCTCGAAAACCTTATGCAAAATTTCGACGTTTGAGTTGGTCACCGGGCGATAGGTTCCACGCTGGACCAGCACGGGCTGGCGAAACAGCGCATCGGCCGCGTGCAAAACTTCGCCGCTGGGCGAGAACAGTACGGCCTCGGTTAGACCTTGCTTGACCAGTTCCAAGCTCATCAAGCGATTGTTGAGGTGATGCAAATCGGGCCCGCTGAAACGGATCATGTTCACTTCAACGCGTTTCGTATTCAAGGTGTCGATTAGTTGAGAAATGCGTTGAGCGGGATTGTCGGACGGGAAAAACGCCATGTGCACGAGATTGACGCCCAGAATGCCGAGTGCATCTTGTTGCGCCAAACGGAACCGGTCCCAAAGTTTGAGGTGCAAAATAATATCGTTCGGCCGCCCGCCGGGCTTGGTTTGAAAGCGAATGCCCATCCACCCATGCGATTTCGAAACGCCATCGTCTTGGCTGGCGGTCGCGACTGTGTTGGCGTAAGCAAAAAAGCGCGTGCGAGATCCGCGCTGAGACATCAATCTCTGCTCGAGCAGCGAATACTCGTGATCGAGCATTTTTAACAAGCGCGGCTCGCAAACATAGCGGCTTTCTTTGCCGTATATTTCGTCACTAAAAGTCATATCATAGGCTGAAATGCTTTTGGCGATGGTGTGCGAAGCTAAGCCGGCTTGGAAGAAATGGCGCGCCACCTCTTGGCCGGCGCCGATCTCGGCGAACGTGCCGTAGATCGAATCGTCCATGTTGATTTCGAGAGCCTTCTTGGCGGGTGTGAGATCGCGTTCCATTAGGCGCGCAGCTCACGGCGCAGAATTTTTCCGACGTTCGATTTCGGCAGCTCTTTGCGGAATTCGATGTGGCGGGGCATTTTGTAGCCGGTGAGATTGGCTTTGCAGTAAATCATCAGCTCATCGCTGGTCAGCGACGGATCGCGCGCCACGACGAAGATCTTCACCGCTTCGGTGGACTTTGCGTCCGGCACACCGATCGCAGCGACTTCCAAAACTTTGGGATGATGGGCGATTACATCTTCGATCTCGTTTGGATAAACGTTGAAGCCCGAAACTATTATCATGTCTTTTTTGCGGTCGACGATTTTAACAAAACCATCGCTGTCGATCACACCGACGTCGCCGGATTTGAACCAGCCGTCTTTGGTCAGCACTCTTTCAGTCTCGGCGGCTTGCTGCCAGTAACCCTGCATGACTTGCGGACCATGAATCCAAATTTCGCCAGGCTCGCCTTGCGGGACTTCCTTGCCGTCATCGTCACACAAGCGGATATCGGTCGACGGGGCGGGTAGGCCGATGGTGCCGACTTTGTCGGTGCCATCGATCGGATTGCACGTCGCGAGTGGCGAGGTCTCGGTGAGCCCGTATCCTTCCACCAACGGTGTCTTGGTCAGCTTCATCCATTTTTCTGCTACGGCCCGTTGCAAGGCCATGCCGCCGGCGACACTGACTTTGAGATGTGAGAAGTCGATTTTGTTGAAGTCGGGGTGATTCATCAGCGCATTGTAAAGCGTGTTCAGGCCGGTGAAAACGGTGAAGCGGGTCTCACGCAACAATTTAATGAAGCCGGGAATATCGCGCGGGTTGGTGACCATCACATTGGTGCCGCCGAAGTACATGATGGTGAGAGCGTTCACGGTGAGCGAAAAAATATGGTACAGCGGCAGCGCCAAGATCGCGATCTCCTCGCCTTCGCGCAACAGCGGTTTCATCCACTCGGCGATTTGCAGCATGTTCGAGGTGATGTTGCTGTGGGTGAGAACCGCGCCCTTCGAGACACCCGTGGTGCCGCCGGTGTATTGCAAAAAGGCGATGTCGTCGCGCGCAACTTTCTCGGGCCTAAACGCGGCATCGGCGCCGAGATCCAAGGCTTCATACCACGAGAGAGCCAGGGGTAAATCGTAACCTGGGACCATTTTCTTGACGTAATTGATCACACTATTGACCAGAAGGCTCTTGGGGAATCCCAGTAAATCGCCGACGCCGGTGACGACGACGTGTTCGATCCCCGTTTCGGCGATCACCTCGGCCATGGTGTGAGCGTAGTTTTCGATGACGACGATGGCTTTTGCACCTGAGTCTTTGAGTTGGTACTTGAGTTCGCGCGGCGTGTAGAGCGGATTGGTGTTCACCACGACCATGCCCGCGCGCAAAACTCCAAACAGCGCCACCGGATACTGCAGCACGTTCGGCATCATGATGGCGACCCGGTCGCCTTTTTTCAGTTTGCAGTGATTCTGCAGATACGAAGCGAAGTCCGCTGAAAGGTAGTTCAGATCCTCAAAGGTGATTTCCGAGCCCATATTCACAAACGCGTCGCGGTCACGGTACTTGTGCACGCTGTCTTCGAACAAGTCGTTGATGGACCCGTAACGATCGAGATCGATCGTCGCATTGACGCCTTTGGGGTAGTGTTTCAACCACGGCTTTTGCATGCGGGCTCCTTGTTACGGTCGTGCAAGTGTTTTCAAATTTTTCTCAAAAATCGCAGGCTTTTCCAAGCGCAAATTGACCCCGGGCGCTCGCGTAAGCCATAACTTCAAGCGTGGAAACTTTTCGCCAAATCGCTTACGCCAGTGTGGCCCATCGTTATCGGGTTGGCCAGTTGATTGGCAGCAATATCCGTCTCGAAGCGGCTGTCGCCTGCCAGCCTCCGGGACCGGGGGCTGAGTTCACCGCCGCGCTGAACCAGATCAAGGCCCTGGTGGATCACCAGTGTTTGTTTACGCAAATCGAGCGCTTCAAGGATCATCCCTCGACTGCGGAGACCATGGTGGACTACTTGGGCCAGGCGCTTTTCGCCGTTCCTGCAGGCCACGCGCGTTGGCTCTCACTGACGCTTTGGGAAACTGGCGAGATCGGCTGCACCCGATATGTGAACGGCGATTTGGAGCTGCACGTGAAGGCCTTTAACCTGACACTCAACCTGCGTGGTCCTTTGAATGTGGAGACTGGGCTCGTTGCGGTCCGTGAAATGGTTTTTCATTCCATTCATGCGGCGTTCATCACGTTTGAAGAAAAGTCCTTCCCCGACCAGAACGCTTGGGGACGAGAATTGTTCTCAAATCTCAAACACTCAATGCCCCAGCTGCACTCTCTCCGCGTTGACTTGGGTCGTCAAGAATATCTCCTGGTACCAGAAACCGTATAATAGGTTCCATCAAGGAGTCACCCACATGAAACGTCTGATACTTCCGCTTTTCCTGACGCTGTTCGTAGGTTGTACATCGAATCCCCATAAAGCCGAGAAGATTGAAACCAAGATGACCGGCAGCGAATCCATCACCGGCGAAGAGCACGTCGGGATCAAAAATGGCAACA
>JAYWAE010000283.1:0-4455 GCA_043782715.1 Pseudobdellovibrionaceae bacterium
TGGGGCAGAGCAATCTCTACGCCGGAGAGGTTTTGGAATATCAACCCATTTACGGCAGCGGTGCCGCGGTCGTAGGGCTCACGCCTTCGAACAAGGCGGCACGTGACCTGGAGTTTGACGAAGCCGATCCGGAGAAATTTAGCGGCGAGCGCAATGTGCTCGGCGGAACCGACCTTCCGCCCGCTGTGGACGGTGCCGGTGATGCCGAAGTAACGGACGCGGAAGTGGAGCTCGACTTAGAAGTGGAAAAGGATCAATGAGCGAGTTCATCGACGTCGAAGACGTCTATCCCAATGATCCCTTCGGTGAATCCAAAGGGATTCCCACGGGCCGCGACGTCGAGTGGGAACCCTTGGTCGACTACCGCCGCAACGGCGTGAGCGAGACGACAATCCATGGCGCCGTCGCTTGGTACTCGGGCAATTCTCTGATCCATTCGTTCGGCGGAAATGTACTTTGTTACGGTCGTTCGATGATGAAGCCGTTTTATATTAAAGTCTTCGCGCAAGAGCTCAGGGAGTGCACCGATTGGCGGCAAAAGGCGATTTCCGTGTCGTCGCACAACGGTACCGCTGAACATGTCGAGGTTTCGCAATCGTTGCTCAGTGAAAACGAGTGGGGCTTGATGCAAACGCCGCTCGATCTGCCGCTGGTGCAATTCGGCCGGCAAGTGCGCCGCCCGCGCCGTTGGTACAACAATTCCTCTGGCCACCATGCCGCAATTCTCAAAGGTGCACGGCTCAAAGGTTGGAACCGCGCCGGTTACACTTTGCCCTCGCACCAAATATTTGCCGACTATATGAAAGTGGTGAAGTGCTACCTCGGCGAGCAGTTTGAACCCAAACGCATCGCGCGTGACGGGGACGGGATGCCCACCGTTTCAATGAGCGTAAAAGAACTGGCCGAATGCTACGCAGGATTGGCGAAGAACCGCGATGCGGATTGGATTTGGGAATCGATGATCCGCTATCCTGATTTGGTCGGAGGATTCAACCGGCTCGACACCACGATCATGAAATCTTGCAGCGGCCAAGTGATTGCAAAAGAAGGCGCTGACGGTCTCCTTGGCCTCGGCATCGTGCATAAGCATTATCCAGACGGCTTGGGTGTGGTCATCAAAATCGCGCACGGCTGGAATCCGCAGGCGACCTGGTACGTGGCGCGCGGAATTCTTGGCGTGCTCGGCTTTGAGCTGCGCAACCCATACCCGCTGCGCCGGCAAAAAGCCTTTCTCGTGCCCGGCATCGTGCCGCCCATATATAAGGATGAGTTGCGATCCATCCCAACTTGGGACGACTGGGACCCTGACGTCGACCGCTGGTACTTCGATCCAAAAGAACTTTCATGGAGTTGAGCATGGACAGCAAAGTGATTTCAAACAAAGCGCCTGAGCCGGTTGGTCCATATCCGCACGCCCGCCGGGTCGGCGATTTTATTTTCGTCAGTGGCATGGGCCCGCGCCGGCCGGGTACGAAGGAGATCCCCGGTGTTTATCAAGATGCGCTGGGAAAAGTGACGTCTTATGACATCGAAGTTCAAACCCGCTCGACGATCGAGAACATCCGCCTTGTGTTAGAAGCGGCCGGCGCGAGTCTCGAAGACGTCGTCGACGTCAGCGTGTTTATCACCAATATGAAAGACGATTTCCAGCGCTTCAATAAAGTTTACGGTGAGTACTTCGCCAAGATCGGCCCGACGCGTACGACGGTCGAAGTGCTGAGCCTGCCTACCGCGATAGCGGTCGAGCTGAAAGTCATCGCTTATAAGCGCGCTTAGTGCTGGATAGCAAATAAAAGCATCTTGCCGTCTCGAAACCGCCCTTGCGGAAGTCTGCACAACGTTAATATTTTATTGAGAATCGATTTCTCAGCGGCGACTTTGAGCTGCAAATTTCCGACAAATCCAGTGCTGGCGGGTTTTTCCAGCTCCGTCGCTTTTTGAGCTGTTTCGAAGAGGATCGCAGATGTCCCGTTCTGGGTCTAAAGCCTGGCTCAGGCCACGCCGAAAGAATTAGCGACCATAACAAATAATTGGAGGCTCACGTATGCTGTATTCAATGGTCGGTCGAAAGACCGTAGTTCCCTCAAGCTTGGCGAAGGCCACAGTAGCGCTCGTAGCGTGTCTGTCTTTTGCAGCTTGCACAAAGGGGAGCAGCAGTAGCAGTACTTCGACTGCAATCGTTGTCAGCGGTAAAATCAACGTCAGCGCGGGATCGCAAAAGGCGCGGGCCTTTGACTCTGAGAAGCTGAGTGCACTAACGGTGAATCTAAGTTCGTATTCCGTGACCTGTGCGACGCTAACGCCACCCATTCAGACGGGAACGGCGGCGATGGACAGCTCGGGCAATTTCTCTATTAATATACCGGATTCCAACGGACAGCCGATGTCTTGTCACATGGTGGACGCCACCGGCGTCAGTGTCGGCGATTTTTTGCTCACCGATTCGGCTAACAAGGATATGAATGGACACGACTCCGTTTCGAGTACGATCGCTTTGCACGGCAACGCCGATTTGGGAACGGTCAACTATGATCCCGATGCCAAAGAAGTGACTGTCCCCAAGGCAAATGTTTCGTCGAGCCTGGTCGACACCTCGACTGTTGCGACCGTCTTTGATCCGACCGGTGCTTGGACGATTTCTGCCGCGGACTTTACTCTTCCTCCCGGCGTGGCCAGCGTTTGCACGGGTGGCGGCGGTGGCGGTGGAAATAACTGCGACGGGCCTCCGGCCGGACAGACTATATTTATGAAGTTGTGGAAGGGAGCTGTTGTCTCTTCTGGAGCGGATGTTTACGGCCTGCAACTATGGGAAAACCAAGCTAGCTTCAACACTTGTGGTGGCAAGGTTGGTCTGCCGGCTGCGCAGCAGACGGCAATCGGAGTGAGCTTTAGCCAACAAGGCACGGCCAACGCCGATTTCTCCTTCGCCACCTCGGTGAACGGTTTTGCTGATTTGGCGAACAACAATATTTTGACCAATATAAACTTGACCGAAAACTGGAAGATGAGCAACGCGAAGTCGCAGTACAATATTCAGACTGCATGCGGTCCGCATGACCTCACAGTCGGTGGCGTCAACTACGCCAATTCTTGGCGTTGCGGTCCGGATCCGACCCACAGCAACCACTACCAATATCAGTTGGGTGGCGGTTGTTTCGTTAGCGGCACGACCACGCCGATCAACGTCGACAATTGGGGCAACATCAATTGCGGTGCTGCTGTTGAAGATGCACCCACGAAAGTTGTAACTTCGACCTGCACCGGTACATTTACTCCTTCCGGCGGTTCGTCCACGGCTGTGACCTGTTCCAACAAGTGGGTCATTACCGATTCGTCGGACGTACCCTTGAGTAATGGCGCCTTCGATTGGACCGCTCTAAACGGCTCCCAAATCCCGTCCGGGACCTTGTGCTCTTCGGGATTGTTCCCCAATACTCCGGCCGGAGACATTGCGAGACTGCAGTGCTATTCGAACTACTATTGGCAGAGCGGTATGAGCCACAATTCGAACGCCTGTATGCCGCGCGTAGATACGGACTGGTCGGCTTCGACTGCGGCTGATTTCGTGCACGTCGATTTCCGTCCGTCGGCATTGGTGTTCTTTGACCAATACCGCCCTAATACGGACGGCAATGGCGGCCAGATCTTGACTCGCCAAGAGCGCTACAATGGCGTGAACGTCAACGGCAGCTGGATCAATTGCCGCGTCATCGAGTCGGGTGGTCTATCATTCAAGAAGATCAGCCCAACTAAGTTGCTCGCGATCTATCAGTCTTCTTCGATCAGCACGAGCACGAGCAAGCCGGCCTGCATGGCCGAATTTGCCGGCAGCCATAAGATGTTTATGTTCTACTTAAACAAGTAATCCCGTCTTATCTAGCGCACCGGCCGGAACTTCGGCCGGTGCGCTTCTTAAATCAAGCTAAACCAATTAAAAATTTGAGTCTTACCGTCGCTCAAGCAAGCGTCCGCCGGTGTTCGCGCGTGCCTGTCTCTTTTGAAGGGTGCGAGTTCAGCAACAGACGTGCGTCGAGCGCAGGATTGAATTGAGAATGACAGTCATTGTACTTCTGCGCCGAAGCCGCACCGCGACTCCGACGTCGGAGGCGCATCGCGTTCATAATCGAATCAACAAAAGCCACAACAGCGATGCTTCTTCTCTCGAGGCTACTTTTCCCGCTTCTCTTTCCCAGCTTCCAATTTAAATCTCCCAATCTCGACGTAGATTTCGCCCGGACGGCGAAAACTGAACCCTCTCACGGACGGAAGATCCCCGCGCCATCCCGATAAAACTTCACGCCTGAAAATATCGCACAAAGAAAATTCACCTCACCAAAGATCGCACAACCGAAATCTGCAACCCCTGCCATGGATACAAACATAATATGTTTATATCCAGACAAACCCAGGAAATCCCAAACCGAGACAAGCAGAAAACCAACCCACCACTTCTTC
>JAYWAE010000284.1:0-1654 GCA_043782715.1 Pseudobdellovibrionaceae bacterium
ATCGAACGGAAACACGACCTTTTGCTGCAACATGCGCACGACATCCGTGTAACTAAACGGGCCAAAGCGATTCTCACCTTTGAGTACGAACCACTCGCTAATCGAATGCGCAGTCGAAGCGCTAGGAGTCATAGTGAGCGGAATTTGCGGGAGCATGGGTTTGCCTTCAGGCTTTTTGCCTGAGGACTTCTTGGCTTCACCGCGCGTCGTTTCAGCCTGGCGCTGTTGCGGAATTTCGGCCACGGGCGCCGGCGGACGCGGCGGCTTAGTCGACTTGAGTTGCGCCGCAAGCTGCGGAAACTCCATCAACAAAACCCAATCCTCGGTCTTCTCATCAAAGATGTAGTCGAAGAGATCAATCTCTTTCGCCTTCACCTTCGCGACGATCTCATCTATCGGAAACGGGCCCATCGCGAGACCTTGACGTGATACCAAATATTTCATACGGCTCTTCCTCTTTTTTGACTCAATAGTGTATCGGCCTCAGGGCGCCTCGACTGAAGACAGCCGTGCGAAAATCCTCAGGAATTCCGCCGAGATGTATGGATATGAGAGAGTCGAAATGAGATCCGGAAAAACTGTCAAAGACTCAGGCAGGCGAATGGATCACGAGTTCGACGGATTTTTGAACTTTGATTTTCATGCGGCGGTGAAGCGGCGGATGCGATGATGCACGATTCTCAAATTGAGATCGCAGAAATTGAGGCCTATTCTGCTTAGGCATGATTCACCCTTTGTTGGAAATCGCAGCCTCGGTAGAAAAACACGCCCGCGACCGGCGCGTGGCGGTGGTCTTTGATCTCGATTCGACCTTGTTTTGCGTCAGTCCGCGCACGCAGGCGATATTGCGCAAGCTCGGCCACGAGCGCGAATTCCGCGCTGAGAACGAAGCGCTATCAAAGATCCTACGCGACGTGGAAATCTTGCCGACAGACTGGGGCATTCGCTCGGCTTTGGAACGGACCAAAGCGCCGGGCGATATGGAGCTGTTTAAAAAAGTGCGCTCGTACTGGCGCAAACATTTTTTCACCAATCACTTTCTCGACCACGACACGATTTATCCCTCGAGTAACGAGTATGTGCGCCAGCTGCACGAGCTCGGCGCCGAGATTCTCTATCTCACCGGGCGGAATGACGGCAGTATGCGCGCGGGCACGCGCAAGATGCTGGCGAAATGGGGTTTTCCATTTTTCAATGACTCCGAGTTATTTATGAAGCCATCGGATGCGCAAAGTGACGAAGGCTTTAAAGCGCAGCTGCTGCAGGGTTTGGTGAAGCAGTATGATCAGATTTGGTTTTTCGAGAATGAGCCAGTTATCATTGAGCAAGTACGCGCGCTGACTCCGCAGGTGCATGTCGTGTACGTCAATTCCACCCACTCTGGGCGCGCGACGCCGCCGAAGGACCTACCGACGATTGGCATGAGCTACGCTGAGGGGTTGAAGAAGTAGGCTTGCTTCGGGTTTTAGCTCGATCACCCGACAATCCGAAGTTCCGCGCAATCGACTTCGGCGCAGAAGTAAGCGGCACAAAAATTTGTTCTTTACGTGTAATTAACTTCGGCGCAGAAGTGGGACATTGAATGTATTTGCTAAATGCAGATTTTTTCGTCTTCGATAGCCCTATTAGATTGGCCACGCGAATTTTCCGTCCA
>JAYWAE010000285.1:0-11760 GCA_043782715.1 Pseudobdellovibrionaceae bacterium
AGTCTGATCGGCGCTTACGGCCATTTCGAGAAATTCGAACGCATCAACGAAGTGGACGGCAATCTGCACATTTACATGCTCTATACCGCCGCCGGCCGCAGTGTTCACACCGTGGCCGTACTCGACGGTGCAACTGGAAAAATCGTGGAACTCGTCGGCCCCGACAGCAGCAAAAGCACCGGCGTTTCGATCTGGCGGCCGAAGTCCAAATGAGGAATAGCAGTCGTCTTGATGTAAAGGATGGGCGCGCTCATAGTCACGTGGACGGTTTGGACACCGATTCCGGTATCAAATAGGTTCGTGCATCGCGCAAACGGTCATGGCAGTTGAATTTTCCCGTGTGGACATGGAAAAATGTCCATCAAGGGAATCACCGTGGAATTTACGTCGAAAGAATCTACTCCCGTCCCTCAGGCCCGCATCGAGCCTCCGCGGCTTGGTATGTTCACGGACTATCGCCAATACTTAAAAGAGTTTTACGACTATCGCCGTGCGCTTAGTAAAAATGAACTGCGACCGTACTCTTACGCGACGTTCGCCGCCGGTGCCGATATCAAATCGCCCAATTATTTAAAGCTGATCATCGATGGCCAACGCAATCTCTCGACTGAAATGGCGCGCAAGTTCGCCAAGGGCCTCGGGCTCACGCGTGAGGAGACGGATGAGTTCATCTCCCTCGTCGATTTCACGCAAGCTACGGAGCCGATTGAACGCAATCGTTACCTCAAGGTTCTGGCCGACATCCGCGTGCGCCAGCAGCTCAAAAGCGGCGAGATCAACGCCGAGACGTGGGAGAAAGTCCCCGGCTGGGTGACGTGGGCGCTGTATACGCTGGCTGATCAAAAGGACATTCGCTTCGATGCACAAGAATTGTTCGATGTCTTGCGTGGCAAGGCCCGGCCTGAAGAGATTCGCCGCAGCTTTGAGCGCCTGCTCGAGAGCGGAGAGTTAGTCAAAAATTCGGAAACGGGCGAAATCAGCAAGGGCCGTGAGCTGATGAGCGGTTCTGAAAACGTACCCGTTGCGCTCGTACGCAAACTGCAAGCTGAATTGATTTACCTGGGGCTCGAATCGCTCTTCCAAGATCAACCGCAGGAGCGTGAATTCGGCGCTCAGACGATGGCGCTGAGCGAGCAGGAGTTTGAACAGCTCAAATTTGAGCTCCGCCAGTTCCGCAAACGCTGGTTCAAAGACGTCATGGTCAACCGCAAAGCCACTAAGGGCGATCGCGTTTTCCAGCTCAATATTCAATTGTTTCCTTTGACGATGCCCGTGAAGGGCAAGGCTTAATCCTAAAAAGAATCTTTTCTTGAAGTCCCAGCAGCGAGCTTAGAAGCTTTGGGCTCCGACTTTCTTAGGGGGGAGGGGGGAAAGCGCCCACCGCCAAGACTCAAGAAAAGTTCATCACAACAGACGTTCTACTTCAGCATACGTACCGCGAGATGTGATCAGAGCAACTTGTGATCCATCCCTGCGGACGCGTCAATGCCCCGTAAAATCATTCCAATGCGGCATTGAAAATAGAACAGGCTCGAAAAACGGCGTTTAGGTGCCGGACTCGGTCTCGTCATGAGCGGGTGGACTGTTGAGTTGTGGGTAGAGGTGGGCGCGGCGGTCGAGGAACGCCTTTTTCAGCAGGGGCCCAAAATCTTGGCGAGGAACGTTACAGTGCTCGAGAGCGAGGGCATGCGAGCTATGCAACTGTCCGCCAAGCAGGCCCTTGAGCGTCGAGCTGTTGCTTTTGGTGCCGGCACCGTCGGTGTAAACATTGAATATTTGTGCGGGTCCGCCCTTCACTTGGTTCCAGTTGGAGCGGTTCTTGTCGACATTGTAGGCCGCATCGAGCATCAGGGCGGTGTCGACGTGCGAGTCACCACGGCTCATGATCTTGGCAATGGCCCGACCGGCGCCCGAGTGGCCGGCGATGGTCCACTGCGAGCCCGCTTTGGCACCGATGAAACCCTCCGCCCAAGTCTTGAACTGGTTAAATCGGGGAGCGAGTGAAGTGTCATAGGTAGTGGTCGGCCCCGTGCTCATGGGCATGATGATCACCGATTTTTTAGCGCCCGTGTCCTGTAGCTGCTGATTGAGATGCCAGCGCTTGGCGGTGTCCAGGGCGCTTTCCCCGTTCAGGGGACAGGTGCCGCGATTGCCATGCATAAACAAAATCAGACGGTGCGGTTCATTGACGCCGGGGGGAATGATCACGGCCATCTTTTGCGGGTAATCGAAGCCGCTCGTGTGGGCAGGAACGATGCAAATGCTGCCACCGGTGTCGTCTCGCTCGCAGGTCACGCCGGCTTTGCCGTCGAGGCGGCAAGCCACCTCGACGCAAGCTGCAAGGGCGCGGGCACTGGGCAATAAAAGTAGAAGAAAGAAAATCCGGTTCATACGCTGATTTTAAACCAGCGGCCTGGTTCCACAAAGCCTATTTTATGTGTATACGTTCAATTTCCCGGAGGAGAATTGAGCGACGTTTTGAGTTGTAGATATGTTGGCCGTTGTGGCGGTTGCCCGTCAGGTGGCGAGAATTTCGACAGTGTTTTGTCTGCGAAATCGGCACCCGTACGCACAGTTTCGGCAAGTCTAGAGATGCGCTTTTCTGCGCGCGGGAGGGTCCGCGATCGCGCCGATTTGGTGTGGGAGAAGGGCGCCGATGGTTCGATGCACCTCGGTTTGTATGGGTTGAATGACCGCGCCGTGGTGGATCTCGAAGCTTGCCCAATGATGAGTGAGTCTCTGGAGGCCTGGTTCAAAGAATTCCGCCTGCGCGCGCCGCCCATTGTACGTGGAAGCGTGCGCCTGCGTGTCTCGCCATCCGGCGAGCGCGGCGTGTGGCTCGATTTCGCCAATCAAGACGTCAAAATGCTTTTTGCAGAACGTGAATACCTCCAGTGGCTGAATGCCCGGGCGTTTGTCGAAATCGGCCAGCGGCGCAAGGCGCTCGTTTGGCGTGAAGGTGCGCCAAAGCTGGTCGAGCCCGAACTGCGCCCGTGGTTTGAAACTTACGACGGCTTTGGCAATGCAATTCCGCTGTACGGTCCGGTCGGTGGGTTTTCGCAAACGGGTTTCGCAGCCAATCGAGCATTGGTCGACGCCGTTTCGGAGCTGGCGGCGGCAAGCGGCGTGCGTGATTGGCTCGAACTGTTTTGTGGAAACGGCAATTTTGCATTGGCGCTGGCGGCGCGCGGTTATTCTGTCGAAGCCATCGAGCTGGACGAGCTCGCCGTGCGGGGCCTGCAAAAATCCGGCGGCGGTGTTCGCATTTTGCGCCAAGATGTTTATTTGAAGAGCGGAAATTTGCCCCCCATAGGCGAGCGCGGATTGCTCGTCGATCCTCCACGGGCAGGTTTGCGGGAGGTGCTGGGTGAAATGGCGAAGGGCTGGCGCCCGCGCGCGCTGCTTTATGTCTCGTGTTACACGGACGTGTTTGTACAAGACTCTGCTCGGCTCGCCGAGTTGGGTTATATCCCTGCCAAAATATTAGGCGTCGATCAGTTTCCCTATTCGCCGCACGGCGAATGGATCGCGCTGTTCCAGCGTGACGTGGCGGCGAACTCGGCTCATGCTTAAACCTTGTGATGAGGGGAAAAATTGATCGTAAACGCCAGCAAAGTTGAAAAGCACTTCCATGATAAGCCCGCCGTTGACGGCATTAGCTTTGAGGCCGCCGAGGGGGATCTCGTCGCCTTGATCGGGCCATCGGGTTGCGGCAAGTCGACCCTTCTCCGTTGCATCAATGGACTCGAGTCGGTGGACGGCGGCGATATTCAGGTTTTCGAAACGCGACTGCAAAGCCCCGCGCAAATCGGCGCCAATGAATTTCAGCGGCGCGCGCAAGCTGTGCGGCAAAAAACCGGAATGGTTTTTCAGAGTTTCAATTTGTTCCCGCATCTCACGATTTTAGAAAACCTGATGATGGCGCCTAAAGTCGTGCGCGGCACGCCAGCGGCGCAAGCCGAAGCAACAGCTCAAGACTTGCTTAAAAAAGTAGGTTTGAGTGAGAAGGCCAGTCAGTATCCCGATCAACTCTCGGGCGGGCAGCAACAACGGGCTGCAATCGCACGCGCCTTGGCCATGTCGCCAAAGCTGATGCTTTATGACGAGCCGACCAGCGCTCTTGATCCAACACTGGTGCAAGAGGTCTTGCTGGTCATGAAGCAACTCGACAAAGAGGGCATGACCCAGATCGTGGTCACCCATGAAATGCGCTTTGCCCGCGACGTCGCGGATCGCATTGTTTATATCGAGCACGGCAAAATCGTCGAACAAGGGCCGCCTGAGCAAATATTCGGCAAGCCGCATGACGAGCGCACGAAGAATTTTCTGAGGCATTTTCTATGAGGCTCCTACTCACTTTTCTTTGTACATTTGCTTTGAGCGCCGGTGCCCAAGAGGCCAAGCCCAAGCTGCGTTGGGGCGCGGATATCGAGAGTGGTGCGCCGTTTTCATACAAATCACCCGACGATCCCGACAAAGTCATCGGCTTCGAAGCCGAAATCGTCGAAGCCATCGCGCGCGAACTGGGAATGGAAGTCGAGTTCGTACAGAATCACTGGGAAGGTTTGATCGAGGGCCTCAAGCGAAAAGACTATGACATCGTGGTCAATGGCATCGAGATCACCGAGGACCGCGCCGAGGAGGTTCACTTTTCATGGCCCTACTACCTGACGCAAGAAGTGTTGGCGGTCAGCCGCCGCAACACCGATATCCGTTCGCTAGAAGATACCCGCGACCATAAAGTCGGCACACTCGGCGCCTCGTTAGCCGAACGCATTCTGCGCCAGCAGAATTTTCCTTTGAATATCCTGACTTACAATGAAGAGGTGCATCTATACAGCGACCTCGCGCTCGGCCGGTTGGACGCCGTGCTGCTCGACGAGCCGATCGCGCTTTACTACGCCAAGCCGAATCCCGAATTGAAATTGGTCGGCCAGAAGGTCGGCAAAATGGAGTACGGCGTAGTCACACGCATTGACGACTCCGAGTTCAGCCATAAGGTCGACACCGCATTGGAAAAACTGATCCAAGACGGAACCGTACGTGCCATTCTCGAGCGCTGGAATTTGTGGAACGAAATGACGGCCAAGGCGTGGAACATGGACCCGGCGCCAAGCGGCCCGGCTCCCGCTTACGCACATTATTTGGAAACAGCATGGGCGAAGCGTTCTCTGGCAGAGAAGGCAGGAAAATATCTTTCCTTCCTACCTCTTCTGGCCAAAGGCGCGTTGATGACGCTCCAGATTTCACTGCTCTCAATGTTTCTGGCGATGATCGTCGGGCTGCTGACGGCGTTGGCGCGGCTTTATGGGCGGCAACCACTGCGTGCCTTTGCGGTTTCATTTGTCGAAGTTTTTCGCGGTACACCGCTTTTGATTCAGCTCTACTTGATTTTTTACGGCTTACCGCACCTGGGTATTCGTCTCGATCCATTTATGGCGGCGGTGATCGGGCTGGGTCTAAACTACGGCGCCTGCGAGGCCGAGAATTATCGCGCCGGGATTCTCTCCATTCCAAAAGCGCAAATGGACGCCTCATTGGCGCTTGGCATGAGCTGGGCGCAGTCGCTGCGCCACGTGATTCTGCCACAGGCGGTCCGGGTGGTGATTCCCCCGGTGACCAACGATTTTATCGCTTTGTTAAAAGACTCTTCCCTGGTTTCGGTGATCAGCATGGTGGAGCTGACGACCACTTACGGACAGCTGGCCTCAACCTATTTTGATTACCTCGGCATCGGCTTGCTGACGGCCGCGATTTATTTCCTGATCGGATTGCCGTTTGTAAGGCTCTCGCGTTATTTCGAAACGCAACTCGCTAACGCCCGTGTCCCGAAGTCCCAAAAAAGGTAATCGGAAGGCTGAGCGTGACCATGCCCGCGGCATACTCGAATTTACTATAAGTGTCTTTGACCGTGAGCGTGGCGCCGCCGGATTCGATGGTGCTCATGCGGTGAACCGCATATTCGGCATTGAGCGCGATGTCGTCCGGGAGAATCCACCCCAAAACTATTTTGTAAGCCGTGCCTTTGTACCTCACATCCGGTGTGCCCGACTCCACGAGTTCGGAATTGAACGCGTAGCCGGCCAACATGCGAAAGCCCATGGTCGTTTGAAACCCCATGTCCACGTACAGCGCCGATTGCCGCCATCCATTGGGCTTTGCCGCCGTATCGACTTTCTCTTTTCCGCTCATGCCCTGATAATCCGCCGCCAAGATCGCGAGATGGCTCGCGACGAATCCTGCGCGCCCACCATAGGCAAAACCGCTGACGGAGGCGGAGCCGGCTGTGCCTGAAAGAAGGGTGCGTTGCACGCTGCCCATGCCGTAGCCGGCGTAAGGCTCGATAAGAAAGCTAGCGCGCGCGTTGAGTGATAGAAGCGCCAGCAGGAGAAGTGAAAGGTTCCGCATTCAGCGGTTCTTGTATCTTTCTTCGAGTGTGATGGCCAGGTCATTGAGCGCATCGCGAATTTCAAGCAGGTCATCATCTTTGCGCAGGCGAATGCGCGAGCTAAAGTTGCCGTCTTTGAGTTCATCTATGTGGCGGCGGAAGGGAATCATCGGGCCGTAAATGCGATGGCTGAGTTTGATGCCGATCAGAATCGCGGCCATGGCCACGGCCGTCGCAACCAACATGATCAGCACGAGAGAACTGGTGATCGAGTTGGTGATCACCGCACCGACTTCAGGATCCAAATGATAATTGGCCGCAATCGATTTGATGCTCGCACTCATGAAATAAACCACCGAGCCGATGATCACCGATTGCGCCACGATTCCGCCACAGACGAGAACCATCGCGTACTTGAGTTGCTGGCGTGGGCGCACCAAACGGCCCGACACCGGCCGCCGGCTCTCATTACGGTCTTCGAGGCCTGCGGTCTCCAAAGTTTGTCGCATATGATTTTTCCCCTATTTATACCCTATATATAGAGGTTAAAGACTCGCGTGAAACCATGCAACAGGCCCAATGTCCGGTCTTAGCCCAGTTCGCCGCCCACGCCGCCTATTCGGCGCGCGCGGGATAATCGGAGTAGCCAGACTCGCCCGGTGTGTAGAGTTTAGAGCCATCAAATTCGGCCAGCGTCCAGCCCCGGCGTGCGCGTTCAACGAAATCGGGGTTGGCGATAAAGGGTTTGCCGAAGGCCACTAAATCACCGCGGCCTTCGATCAACTCACTCTCAGCGCGTTTCACGTCATACCGTTGCGACAGGATGTAGGTGCCTTTGAAATTCTCGCGCACTTTCGTTTTGACCTCGCCCTGTCCATGATCAATCACGTGGATGTAAACTAACCCAATTTGTGAAAGTCCAGCGGCGAGTTGCGCATAGAACTGATCCACCCCTTCAAAGCGTTCCACATCGTTAAACGTTCCGTACGGCGAAATGCGGAAGCCAGTCTTTTCTGGGCCAATCGCTTGCGCCACGCTTTTTGCGACTTCGAGAGCGAAGCGCGTTCTGTCTGTTCCATAGACGTCTCCTCTTTTGTTTGAACCCGGATTTAAAAATTGATCAATCAAGTATCCATTGGCGCCGTGCAGTTCGACGCCGTCGAAGCCGGCCTCATTCACCGCGAGTTTTGCCGATTCAGTGAACTCGCGAATCGCGTTTTGAATATCTGCAAGAGTCATTTCTTCCGGGATAGGCTGTGGCTGCAGTCCCTGCTGATCCGTCCACATCTCGCCTTTGGCGGCGATCGGGGAGGGCGCCAGCACCCGCGCGCCCGCGGGCATGTTGAGCGGATGCGAAACGCGTCCGGTGTGCATCAGCTGCACGAAGATTTTGCCGCCTTGGGCGTGCACTTGATCGGTGACTGTACGCCACGCCTTAGCTTGCTCTTTGGTATAGAGGCCGGGGATACGCGCATAGCCCAATCCGTTTGGCGAAGGGCTGGTGCCTTCGGATATAATTAAGCCGGCCGTGGCGCGCTGTTTGTAGTAGTTGGCCATGATGGAATTGGGCGTATTGCCGATGGCGCGCGAACGAGTCATTGGTGCCATGACGATTTTGTTTTTCAACACTGCGGATCCGAGCTGGGCTTGTTCGAACAGTTTCATTGCGCTTCTCCTGAAGTAAATTCTAGTTATTTAGTCACAAAAACGGTTACAATTTAAGTCAAAAAAACCTAGGCGGTGTTGGCCTCCTCGACCAGATCCGACAATTTTACTTTCTTCAGCTGCGTAGCCAGAGCTTCGTTGGCGGCATCAAATACCGGCTCGAGCACCGACCTCATTTTGCAGCTAAGCGCACATTTCTTGTTTGGATCGTTGGGATTGTAAGCAAACAACTGTCCATCGTCGACCGCGGCGTAGACATCGTAGAGCGAAATCGCCGCCGCTTTCTTCGCCAAGCGCGCGCCACCAGTCCGGCCAGCTTCGGTGTGCAACAGACCTGCCTTTTGCAGCTCACTCAGAATTCGCCGTACCACCACCGGATTGGTGTTGAGCGAGGAGGCGAGGTAAGATGAATTCAGCTTTTCCTGCTTCGCCGCTAGTGCGGTCATGATGTGTGTTGCCATTGCAAACCGGCTATTCGCTGCCATATGTAACAATATAGGTTACATATAAAACAAAGTCAAGGGCCAGATGGCTGTCTGTATAACCCATTGAAACTATTAGGAACGTCGCAGCAGTCCCGCGAGGACGTGCGGCTGGCGAAGTTTTCGATTAGGCTCATCTGCAAAGGCTCACATGAAGTTTGGCTGGCTCAGTTTCAGCGGACTATGACAAAGACAGCACATTGGAGAAAACATGCTGCATAGACTTTTTGTTTCCGATCTCCCCACCGTCGAACTCATTATTCGCGCGCTCGCGGTTTACGTCGCAGTCCTTGTTCTGCTGCGCATTTCTGGCAAACGGCAAGTTGGCCAGATGGGTGCCACGGAGTTCGTGGCTATTTTGTTGATCAGCAATGCCGTGCAAAACTCGATGAATGGCGGCGACAACTCACTGATTGGAGGCTTGGTCTTGGCGGCGGTGTTGATCGCACTAAGCGCTTCGATTTCTTACATGACTTACAAGAGCCGCGGCTTCAGCGTCCTTGTCGAAGGCACACCAACCCTGCTTGTCCACCGCGGTAAAATCGTCGGCAAACACTTACAGCGTGAGCATCTACGCGAAAGTGAATTGAAAACGTTGCTGCGCAAACAAGGTGTGCACGATTTCCACGAAGTGGAGTCTGCGATTCTTGAAGCCGACGGCACCCTCAGCATCACACGCAAAGCCGACGTAGTGCCGCTTTATGTGGATGCCGCGGTCAATCCGTCGGCCGCAAAAAAATCCTAGGACTTGAACGGCAGAGCGCCGAGAAAGTCTTTCTTACCGATCTCAAGGCCGTTGTGGCGCAGAATTTCGTAAGCCACGGTGATATGAAAATAAACGTTCGGGATTGAATGTTGAATGGCGTACTCAAAGCCACTCAGCGTTTTGCCTTCCCAACGTGGGGTGGTGATCCGCCGCTCTTCCGCGCCGTTGAAGTCTTTCTCGGTTACCGACGCGAGGTAAGCGATCGTACCTGCAAGGCGTTCACGCAGCTGCGCGATGGTGGTCTCCTTGTCTTCATGCATGGGCGCCTCTTTGAGCGTGAGTTTGGCGACGCATAATTTGGCAGAGTCACTGGCGATCTGCACTTGGCGGGTCAGGTTCAACTGATCCGGCGCAAGGCGCGAATTGAGCAGCACTTCGGCTTCGATTTTCTTGGCGTCTGCGTACTGCGCGGCCTTGGCCAAAATGCCATCCAGGTTTTTGAGCATCTTGCTGAATTGAGTAACAGTAATATCATAGATCATGAGGGTCTCCTCTTGTAGCGTGTCCAATGGAAGGGTTGATTTACAGCCGAACCGGGGCCGATGTCACTGACTTAGATGATCGGCCAAATAGGATCGGCCTAAGAGTGGCCATAAGCGCCGGATTTAAACCACTTTTTATGTTCGGGAATCAAACAGCGGTTGGAGACAACCTTGAGCCCCGCGGCTTCCGCCCGCCTCTCGGCTTCAGGGTGTGAAATTCCGAGTTGCAACCAGAGCACTTCAACGCCTCCGGCCGCCAGCACCTCGTCGACGACTTCAGGAATGCGATCCGGACTGCGAAACACGTCGACGAATTTACGATATTCGAGTGGGATTTCAGAAAGGCTGGGATAAATTTTGAAACCGGATGCCGCATGTGGCTTGGGGTAGGTGCCCACGACTTCCCAGCCTTGGTCACGCATGTAGAGGGGAACATAGTGGCTAGGTTTCTCCGCATCCGCGCTCAATCCGTAAACGGCAAACTTTTTATATTGAGTGAGTAGGGCTTTGAATTCGCTGTCTTTGACATTCATTTGTTCTAACTAACACGGGCGGGCGGCTAGCGCGAATATTTCTTCTTCTTTTGCCGCCGGCCGGCTCCAGACAGGGCCGCAAGATATTCTTCCCATCGCTCTGCGCGTAGCTCACCATTTTTTCGCGCTCTGAGAATGGCGCAGCCCGGTTCACTTTTATGGCCACAGTCGGTAAATTTACAGCGCAGTATGAGTTCTTCGATATCAGAAAAATCCTTTTGCAAACCCGCATCCGAATGGACCGCAGAAATCTCCTGCATACCCGGGGTGTCGATCACCATGCCGCCCCAACGCGTGAAGCGCAAATTCCGCGAAGTCGTAGTATGCCGGCCCTTGGATTCAGAACTGAGGGCTCCGGTCTTCTGCGCTTCGAATCCGAGCAGAAAGTTGGTGAGCGTGGATTTGCCCACGCCCGAAGATCCCAAAAGCACCGATGTTTTGCCGGGCGCAAAGAACTTTTTCAATTGCTCCAACGACTGCGGATCTTGACTAGATATCGTGAGGACTTCGATCCCTTTGAACTGGGCTTTGAATTTATCGGTGTATTCTTCCGGATTCGCGCAGAGGTCCGCTTTGGTCAGCAGCAGAGCAGTCTCGCAATCGGACTCTCTACCCAACGCAATGTAACGTCCGAGGCGTGCTAGATCAAAATCTTCGTTACATGAAGACACGATCAGCATGAAGTCGACATTGGCCGCGATCATCTGCACGTCTTGTTGAGCGCCCGCGCGCCTTCTCTGCAGCGAATTTTTTCGTTTGAGCACGTGGTGAATCGTCGCCTGGTGATTTCCTTGCCCACGCAAAAATGCAACCCAATCGCCCACGGCGGGGAAACCGGTCGGATTTTGAATCGAATCGTGGAATTTACTAGTGATCGCCGCCTCAAGAATTTCATCGCCTGCGACTTGAATCTGGTAGTGACCTCTTCCCTGGCCCGTAACGCGTCCGGCGCTGAGCTTGGAGTCTGCGTCTTGGTCGAAGCTGGATTGAAAAAAATCGCTCCAGCCCAGTGAATTTAAAAACGCATCGTTTGCCATGTGATCCACCTTAAGCGCCGGCACCCCTGGTGTCATCGCCGATGGTGAATTATTGCCGCCGACATGGACCATCAAGGCTATCCGGAGCCGCGGGAACGGCGTAGGGTGGCCCTCTTGGAGGTAGGCATGGAAAAAATCAAGCTCGGCAAACAGGGTCTCGTAGTCTCGCGTTTGGGTCTAGGCTGTATGGGCATGTCGGAGTTCTACGCCGGCCGGGACGAGAACGAAGCCATCGCCACCATTCACCGCGCCCTGGAAATCGGCATCGACTTTCTCGACACCGCCGACATGTACGGCCCCTTCACAAACGAAGTGCTGGTGGGCAAGGCCATCATGGGTAAACGCGATAAGTTTATCATTGCCACGAAGTTCGGTAATGTGCGCTCGGCAGAAGGCAAGTTTCTCGG
>JAYWAE010000286.1:0-11755 GCA_043782715.1 Pseudobdellovibrionaceae bacterium
AGGTCGGCATGCGTGCCCTTCATGTCCTCGACGTGAAAATCGTCGAGCGGCATCGCCCAAACCCACTCGCCGCTGATTTCGCTGGCGTCTTGGATGCGCTTGCGCAATTTGCCATCGCGGGTAAACACGCCGGTGTAGGTATTGCCGAGGGCGACTAAAATCGCGCCGGTCAAAGTGGCCGCATCAAACATCGCCTGCGGCTTGAGTTCGCTACCGTAGGCCAAAGCATCGCCCAAAATCAGCCGGCCTTCGGCGTCGGTATTGAAGACTTCCACCGATTTTCCATTGCGTGCGAAGTAGACGTCGCCCGGCTTCCAAGCATTCGGTCCTGGCATGTTTTCAGACGAGGGCACTAGGCCGATGACGTTCACTTTGGCTTTCAACTTCGCCAATGCCAGCATCGTCCCGATCACCGCGGCGCCGCCGCACATGTCATATTTCATCTCTTCCATCGCCGCGCCGGGCTTCAAAGAAATCCCGCCGGTGTCGAAGGTCAATCCCTTGCCGACGAAGCAAACCGGTTTTTTGCCGGCGCCCGCGCCTTTGTATTCCATAATGATAAAACGCGGATCCTCGGAGCTGCCTTGTGCGACGGCCAAGAGTCCGCCGAAATTTTCTTTCTTTATTCGGGCTTTGTCCCAAACGGTGACTTTCAAGCCGGTGCCTTTGGCGGCTTTGACGGTTTCGTCTGCCAAGCGGGTGGGCGTCATGTAGTTGCCCGGATTGTCGCCCAGCCAACGCACGAAATTTTGCGTTTCAATCAAGATTTCGGCCCGCGCCATCGCCTTTTGTTGTGCGGCAGTCGGCGCCGTCGACAACAGAATCGTGATTTGTTCGAGTTTGGCTTTTTCCGCCTTTTTGTCGTCTTTCTTTTTGCCTTTGGTCTTGAGTTCATTAAATTCGTAATCGCTGAGACCTAGTCCTTCATAAAGCGCTTGCAGCGCAGATGCGGAATCCTTAACAAATTTGACTATTGAATCTCCATGAAGCGCGACCGAAGTGACTTTGTGATTCTTGAGTGCGGCAAAAGTGTATGCACCAGCCTGGCGCAGTGATTCACCGGTGACCTTGGTCGAGCTACCCAGACCCATCAATAGGATATGTTTATAACCATCCGCGTTGCCGTTGCGGAAGAAAAGCGACTCTTTTTTATCGCCCGAAAAACCGGTATCCGCGACGGCTGAATCGACGAGAGCTTGCACGGCCGTGCTCACCTTCGCGGCGATTGGTTTTCCCGACTTTGCGTCTTTGCCGAAGAACACGACCAAAGTGGACAGGTCGCTGCTCAAACCCTTCTTCAAGATGACTTTCATTGCGCTTCTTCCTTGCTGGCTAATTTGTTGAATACGTTGTTGCGACAGTACGAAGAGGCCCAGTTTACGCACAGCAAAATCAATGCGCTCGGCGACTCGACTTGAGGCTGGTTTTAGCACAGCGTATAAGTCGAATAAAGGCTTTTCCGATTCTCATGAGTGCACTCAGGTTTGAGCGCAATAATCCCGAGAAGTCCTTGTCAGAACTCGAAAAAGTTCCATATTGAGGATTGAGTCCAAAGCCTTGGGAGAACAGCTGTGAATATGAACCTAGTTCCGATCGTCATTGAGCAAACTGCGCGCGGTGAGCGCAGCTACGACATCTACTCGCGCCTGTTGAAAGAGCGGATCATCTTGCTCGGTACACCGATCAACGATGACGTCGCCAATAGTGTCATCGCGCAAATGTTCTTTCTCGAAATGGAAAACCCGGATCGCGACATTCACATCTACATCAACTCGCCCGGGGGAAGCGTGTCCGCCGGCTTGGCGATTTATGACATCATGCAATTCGTAAAATGCGAAGTGAGCACGTACTGCATCGGCATGGCCGCCAGTATGGGTTCGCTGCTGCTGACTGCGGGCACCAAAGGTAAGCGCTTCATTTTGCCGCACTCCAAGACGATGATTCACCAGCCGTTGATTTCGGGCGGCGGATTGTCGGGACAGGTGAGTGACATTGAAATTCATGCCAAAGAAATGGTCGCCACGAAGCGCAAACTCACCGACATCTATGTAAAACATACGGGACGTAATTTTGACTTTCTAACTGCTGCAATGGACCGCGATAGATATCTTACCGCGGAAGAATCCAAGGAGTTTGGCTTGGTCGACACCGTCGTAGAAAAGCGCAAGACCGTTAAGGTCGAAGAAAAGTAGGGCTGCATGAACAAAGAAAAAAACGGCAACTACGGCACCCTGTGCTGCAGCTTCTGCGGCAAGAGCCAAAAAGAAGTCAAAAAACTGATTGCCGGTCCCGGCGTGTACATCTGCGATGAGTGTATCGAGTTGTGCAACGACATCATCGCCGAAGAGCGGGATCGCGAAGAGAGCGGCAAAGTCCAACTCTCCGTACCCAAGCCCGTCGACATCAAAGCCTTCCTCGACGACTATGTGATCGGCCAAGAGAAGGCGAAGAAGACCCTCTCCGTCGCCGTACACAACCACTACAAGCGCATCAACTTCATGAAGGGCGGCCGTTCGAAGAAAGAAGACGTTGAGATTTCAAAATCCAACATCTTGCTCATCGGACCCACCGGCTCCGGCAAAACTTTGCTGGCACAGACGATTGCCAAAATCCTCAACGTGCCGTTTGCCATGGCCGATGCCACCGCTTTGACCGAAGCCGGTTATGTCGGTGAAGACGTCGAAAACGTCGTGCTCAATTTGTTGCAAGCGGCCGACTACGACATCGAAAAATGCCAAAAGGGCGTGATCTACATCGACGAAATCGACAAGATCTCGCGTAAGAGCGAAAATCCGTCGATCACCCGCGATGTCAGCGGTGAAGGCGTGCAGCAAGCTCTGTTAAAAATTCTTGAGGGTACTGTTGCGAACCTGCCACCCAAAGGCGGCCGCAAACATCCGCAGCAAGAATTCATTCAAGTCGACACGACCAACATCCTGTTCATCGTCGGCGGCGCGTTCGTTGGCCTCGACAAGGTAATTGAAGCGCGAATTTCAAGCCGCTCGATGGGTATCGCAGCCGACATCAAGACCAAGGAAGACAAACGCGACAGCAAAGAGAACGTCTTGCAAAAGATCGAGCCGGATGACTTGGTGCGCTTCGGGTTGATTCCGGAGTTTATCGGCCGTCTGCCGTCGATTGCGGTGCTGGACCCACTCGATGAAGCTGCACTGATCGACATCTTGATGAAGCCGAAAAACGCGCTTACCAAGCAATATCAGAAGCTCTTCTCGTACGAAAACGTGGATTTGAAATTCGAAGACGCGGCCCTCAAGGCCATCGCGCAGGAAGCCATTAAGCGCAACACCGGTGCCCGTGGACTACGCGGCGTGATTGAGAGCGCCATGCTCGACATCATGTTCGAAATTCCAAGCGCACCGAACGTCAAGGAGTGTGTGATTACCGAAGAGGTGATCACCAAACACGCCAAGCCACAGCTCGTGCTGGGAAACAAAGAGCCGAAGGCGGACGCGAAAAAGCCTGCCGGCGATTCCGCTGAGTCGGCTTAGGGGCATTTTCGGTTAATCGTAGGTGTAATTCTTCACACGCCGCCGGGTCGCGGTGTGCGGCCTCGCGCGTTCATCTTTTGTCAACTATAAGACTTTGCGCCGCAGCCGCGAAATCAGGACCAAACCGTCTTTGACGGCGCCGCAAATGTAACCCAAAATTGAGTTCAACAGGTCACCTTTAAGTGGCCAGGCTGTTGAAAGGAGATCGTCTATGAGCACGACCTCAGGAATCCAAAAACTCCCTTTACTCCCCTTGCGTGATCTCATCATATTTCCGCACATGATGATGCCCTTGTTCGTGGGCCGCGAAAAGAGCATCAACGCTCTCGAAGAGGCCATGAGCAAGCAAACCGACATCGTGCTGGCCGCCCAGCGCGACGCCAAAACCAACAGCCCGGAGCCTAAGGATATTTATTCCGTGGGTACAGTCGGAACCATCATTCAGCTGCTGCGCCTGCCCGACGGTACGGTGAAGGTGCTGGTCGAAGGCAAGCGCCGCGTGCGCATCAAAGAGTTCACGCAGACCGACGGCTTCTTTGTCGTCGATTGTGAAGACATCATCGAAGCGACGGCCAACGAGACGGAAGCAAAAGCGCTGGTGCGTTCGGTAAAATCGACTTTCGAAACTTATGTGAAACTGAACAAGCGCATTCCGCCTGAAATTTTGATGCGCGTGTCGACCATCGAAGATATCGGCGAACTGGCCGACATCATCGTGGCCCAGCTGAATTTGAAGTTGGAAGACAAGCAGAAGATCCTTGAGGTCTTCGATCCCGGCCAGCGCCTGGAAGAGCTGCTCAACCTGATGACCAGCGAAATCGAAATTCTCGAAGTCGAGAAGAAGATTCGCAACCGGGTCAAAAAGCAAATGGAGAAGTCGCAGAAAGAGTACTACCTCAACGAGCAAATGCAGGCCATTCAGAAGGAGCTCGGGGAGAAGGACGACTACCAAGCCGAACTGATGGAGCTGGAAGAGCGCGCCGCCAAGAAAAAATGGAGCAAAGAAGCCGGCGATCGCGTGCGCAAAGAAGTCAAAAAGTTGAAGATGATGTCGCCGATGTCGGCCGAGGCCACCGTCGTACGCAACTACATCGATTGGATGCTCGATCTACCGTGGCGCGATTACGCCGAGGAGAAGCACGACATCGAAGAAGCCGAGCGCATCCTCGACGAAGATCATTTTGGATTGGAAAAGGTCAAAGAGCGTATCCTTGAGCATTTGGCGGTCGCGGCTCTGACCGACAAACTGCGCGGGCCGATTTTGTGCCTTGTCGGACCTCCCGGAGTTGGTAAAACTTCTCTTGCCCGTTCGGTGGCACGGGCGCTGAACCGGTCTTTCACGCGTATATCACTCGGCGGCGTGCGCGATGAGGCCGAAATTCGCGGCCATAGAAAAACCTACGTCGGCGCGATGCCCGGCAAAATCATTCAGGGCCTGCGCAAAGTCGACAAAGGCAATCCGCTAATCCTGCTCGATGAAGTCGACAAGATGAGCATGGATTTCCGCGGTGACCCGAGCGCGGCCTTGCTAGAGGTGCTCGATCCGGAGCAAAACAGCACGTTCCAAGATCACTACCTTGAGGTCGACTACGATCTTTCGCCGATTTTGTTCTTCACGACCGCGAACTCTTTGCACCCGATACCGCGCCCGCTGCTCGATCGTATGGAGATCATCCAGCTCGAGGGTTATACCGAGACTGAAAAGTTCAACATCGGCAAAAAATATCTCGTTCCCAAACAGATCGAGATGCACGGGCTGAAGGATCGCCGGGTTACGTTCAACGAACCGGCGCTCAAAGAAATCATTCGCTCCTACACGCGTGAAGCCGGCGTCCGCAATCTCGAGCGCCAGATCGCGACCATGTGCCGTAAGACGGCCAAGGAAATCGTGAAGGAAGAGATGAAGAACTCGCTCGGAAAGAACAAAGGCAAACAAACGAGCGCGCACGTAATTACGCCCAAAAAAGTGAACGAGTATCTTGGCCCGAATAAACACCGCTACGGCAAAATCGAAGGCTCCAACGAAATCGGCCTGACCAATGGCCTCGCTTGGACGGAAGCCGGCGGCGATCTGCTGGTGGTCGAAGTCTCGGTGGTCCCCGGCAAAGGCAAATTCACCGTCACCGGCCAGCTCGGCGATGTGATGAAGGAGTCGTGTTCGGCGGCCATGAGCTATGTGCGCTCGCGCGGGCCGCTCTTCGGTGTCGACAAAGAATTCTTCGCCAACAGCGACGTGCACATCCACGTGCCTGAAGGCGCCATCCCGAAAGACGGCCCCTCGGCTGGAATCGCGATCACCACCAGCATCGTGTCGGCGATGATGCGCGTGCCGGTGAAGCGCAACGTGGCGATGACCGGCGAGGTCACGCTACGCGGCCGCGTGCTGGCAATCGGCGGTTTGAAAGAGAAGGTCATGGCCGCGCATCGCGGTGGTATCCGCACCGTGATCTGCCCGAAAGAGAACGACAAAGACCTCAAAGATATCCCGAAGGAAATTATGAAGGATTTGAAAGTCGTGCTCGTCGATCACGTCGACCAGGTTTTGGTCAACGCGCTCGAAGTGAAGAATGCGAAGGAAATCTTTAAAGTTCGCGGTGAGCGCGGCTCAGGAATTCGGGCTCAGTATACGGGGCATACCCAGCAGACTCATTAGTTCGGGCGTCTGGACGATTAGGCGCTGGGGCGTGCGCCCGCGGCGCTCGCATTGAAAAGTTTAGATAAGTCTTCTCTTAGTTCTTGGCTATACGCCGTACTTTGTAACAGCTGATTGATCGCGGTCTTCGGATCAAGCCGCGGTTTTCCCATGGTCACGGTCATCATATAATCAAACTCGTCGGCGAACGCGAGGATTTGGGCTGCTTTTAGGACCTGATTCCCCGGCAATTTATTGGGATAGCCTTGTCCGTCGGCGCGTTCGTGGTGCTGTTGCACGATCTTGATTACTTCTTCAGGCATTTGAATTTTGCGCGCCGTCAACAATTCCACCGAATGTTCGGGGTGGCGTTGATAGAGCAAATTGTCTTTTACGGTCCGTGACTCTGCGGCCTTGGTTTGCACTTCAATTGGAACGTCGGCCATACCGATGTCGTGCAGCAGTCCGGCCAAAGCCACGTGCTCGACGCTCGCAGGTGCCAGTGCCATCGCCAACATCGACGCCAACGTGGAAACATTGGAAACATGCGTGTAGCCATCGCCACCGCTGGCCGCCAGGCGCAGGATTTTTTCGTAGAGCGAGGCCTGCTCCTCGCCACCGCTCAACACATAGGAGTGAACGATCTGCGTGCAGTCCTGCATCTCCGAAGTGTTGGTCAAAAATCCCGTGAGAAGCGAGCGCACTGCCGCATGCATGCGCTCTAGCCGCTCGGTTGCGCTTATGGCGGTATCTTGCGCCAGAGCCTTGAGTTGGGTGGCGGAGAACTCGTAGAATTTTTTGAGATCAGCGCGCTGCACATGCATGGAGACGACATGATGGGCAAGCAGACGCTTGATGCGCACCGGATCCATCGGCCAACCCGCAGAACTAAAGCGAATATATTTACGATTCATCGGCAATAGCACGTAGGTGTCGAAATTCAAAACGGTCTCGGGCTTGAGGTCGACCAGCGCGACGTTTTTAAAGTCGGCCGTTCCCTCGGAAATCAAGTCGCGGATGATCGCCTGATCCATCGGCATCAAAAACGCATCGGTGAATCCATTTTTAGTCAGCGCTCTGCGGTCGAAGCCGCGGCGCTCAGAAGTCGCGTAGTAAATCGGCGCCGTTGCATACAGGCTGCGAATGCCCATGGCGGCTTCGACGATATTAATTTTAGCATTGAGCTGTCCGCAAAAAACCAGATCAGGCTCGTAGTTGAGCGGATTGTTGAGCATGACTTGAATGTCGAGCGGCATCTCTTGAAACTGCACGCGCGAAAGCGCAGCTTTGATCAGCTTCAACGCGGGTTCATCCACCCCAAAGGCCACAGCTCGAATCGACGCATCTAAACTCATTCCTTAAATTATAGACGCCAACTGCATCACAGAACACTCGGAGCTGAATCCGACACAGTATTGCGCGCCGCGTAAGTGACGCGCGACCCTGTAAATCGATCAAGTAGGATGAAGGACGGGGTTTAGCTTGTGAAGTTGTCAGGTCCTGTTTTAAAAATTCTTACACAGGTTCGCAAGAACTTCAGGGGAAATGAAATTGGGGGTCAAGTGAGCACTTCGTCTGATTTGACGAAAGACTCGATCAAAGAAGCGACCAGGGACTTGGGCCGAATGCCCGACGTTAAGCGTCCCTCTGAGCTTTTTGAGACCGGCAAACTCCTGGGTGAGCTCGGCGACTTCAAAACCTCCATCGAAAAACTAGAGCTGGCAGCCGACGGTTACGCGAAATTGCGCGACCACAAGCAATTCATCAAAAGCCTCACGCTCTGTCTGCGCATGTATGCCGAGATGGAAGACACCAAGGCCCTGCAGCGGGTGAAAGAGCGCCTCTACGACTACGTCTCCCGCGAAAAGATCGAACTGAATTCTTCGACCTATTACACGCTGGCTTTGGCGGCTTCGTTTCGTAACGAGTTCCCGCTGGCCCTCGAGTATCTCGAAAAGGCATTGGCGCTGGCCCTGGCCGATGATTCCAAAGAGGACATGTGCTACGCGATCCACGGTTTGGCGGCGGTTTACCGCAGCCTCGGCCGCATCGAGGACTCGCTCAAAGAGATTTACAACCTGCGCGTGTTCTTCCAGGTTTTGAAATTGCCCGATCTCGAGATCTCGAGCCAAATTCTCAACGGCTACATTTTAGTCAACCTCAAGCGCTACGACGAAGCTTTGGAAGTTTTCTGGAAGTCGTTCGAATCGCTCAAGGCGCAAAAGAATGTGTACACCTACGTCAGCCTGCTGTTTGCGATGGCCTACACCTACGCGGAGTCGGGCGAAGTCGATCTCGCTCGCACCTACATCCGGCTGGCGCGCCAGATGGCCGATCCCGATAGCTTCGTCTTTCTGTTCCGCTGCATCGACGAACTCGACAAGCGCATCTCGGGTAAATCGCTGACCAACTTCGACTTGGTTTTCAATTCAACCTCGAACTCGGTGGTTGAGCGCAAAAAGGGCAAAATCGATTTTAAAAATCAGTTCATTTTGCTCGACATGCTCAAGCTGTTCCTGCGCACGCCCGGCGAAGTTTACTCGAAAGAAACGCTGGTCAAAGCCGTGTGGAAGCAAGAGTACGATCCGAGTGTTCACGACAATAAAATTTATGTGACCATCAAGCGCCTTCGCCAGTTGATCGAGCCGGACTTCGATAAGCCGCGCTACATTTACCGGGCGAAGAATGGTTACTATTTAAACCGCAACGCAAAAGTTTCGATCGAGCAGTAGAGTGAATTGGACGCCGCCTCAGCGGCCGGCCGATATCAGGGGGAGTAGGGAATGAAAAATTTAGTTAACTTCTTGTTCGTGGCGCTCATGAGCGCATTTTTCATCAGCACCAGCGTCGCTGCGGCGGATGGCCTGCCGGTACCGTGGCCCTTCCCGTGGGCGAAAGATTGCCCGGTCGAATGGCAGTCAATGGCGGGCCGTTACCTGCTCAGCGACACCAAAGACCTGCAGTACATCGATCTCAAAATCACGGTCATAAGCAAAGAGGGCTTCAAGCTCGTGCGCATAGCCCGCTACAATCAAAACGCCGACCTGTTGTTCGAAGGTTTCACCTTGGTCAGCGGCAATCAGCGCACGCTTCGCCTTACACTGATGCCCACGGATCGCACGCTGCCCTCAATTTGGGCGGTGATTAAACTTCATTACCAGAGCGACGAGATTGGTTGCGCAGCCGATCATCTCGTGCCAATTCTGACCTTGGAGCCAAACGATCCGAAGAATCATCAAATCACCCGCTACAAACTGGTGAGAGTCAGCAAATAGGGAATTAGCTCAGTTGGTAGAGCGCCACCCTTACAAGGTGGATGTCGTCGGTTCGAGCCCGGCATTCCCTACCAAAAAAAAAGATAAAAAAGGTTAAAGCGGCCAAAAAAAAATAAGGTCGCAGCAAAAAGCGCCGGCAAGAATGCCGGCCCGGCACTAAAATAGCAGGATGCTATTTTAGCGCGAGCCGCAGGCGAGTCCCGAAGGGACAAGCGCAAGGATGCGCGCAGCATTCCCTACCCCAAGACCCAACGAAAAGCGCAAAGAGCACCCCCGACCCCGCTCTTTCCCCTCTTTCCCCCGACTCCGCTCTTTCCCCAATTCCCCCCGCCCAGGGCGTTGCCAAACCCGCCACCCGCAACTATGGTCATCGCCATGGCTTACACCGAAACAGATCGCAATCTGCCCACGCGGCACAATCCCTACCTGCATCAGCTCGTGATCGAAGAGCTCAAGGGCCGGACGCCCGGCCAAGTTCTCGATTTGCCTTCGGGCCCGGGCTATCTGCTGCGCGATTTGCAAAAGCTCGGCTTCGGCGGCGTGGCTGGTGAGATCGATGAAAATTTGCACGTCTTTTCCGATCTCGACTACCGCAAAGTCGATATGACCTCGCGCTTCGATTTCAAAGACGGCGCGTTCGATTACGTCGTCTCCATCGAAGGCGTCGAGCACATCGAGAATCATTTTTTATTTTTACGCGAAGTGCGCCGGGTTTTACGCAAAGGCGGGCGGCTGATGCTGACCACGCCCAACGTGCTGACGCTAGACAGCCGGCTGCGCTTTTTTCTCTCCGGCTTTCATCGCCTGGCTGAAAAACCGATTCCGCTCGACAGCAAGAATATGTACTTTGAGCACATCAATCCCATTGATTTCAATCAGCTCTACTTTGCCTGTGAGACCGCGGGCCTAAAAGTCGTTGAGCTTAAGACTTACCGCTATCGGCGCGGATCGATGCTGCTTTATTATCTCTTTTATCCCTTTATAAAACGCGCCATCTACTACTCGTGCTTTCGCAAGGAGAAGGACCCGGCGCGCCGCGAAGCCAATCGCCAATTGTATAAATGGTTGAGTTCCAAAGAAAATTTGTTGGGCTCGCATACCATTTTAATCGCCGAAGCCAGGTAGCCTGAATCCACGGATCATGGATCAGGTATTCATAGACTGTTTATATAACTGTTGATACATCGGAGACTCCCAAACCAGAAAGGTTCTCCATGCGATTTCTTTTAGGCGTAGCTTTGGTTCTAATTGGCTCTTCTCTGGCTGGTGCAACTGGCACCGAAATTCATCCGGTCGTGCCGTTCACGCCTGTCTTCGCCGCCGATCAAAAAGACATTTCATTCAATTCGCTCTACCAGGAGCTGGGTCAATTCTCGATGCTTGAAGCGTGGCACAGCATTCTGGGCGCGCTTGAGATCAAAACCATAGAGAGTAAAAATCTACAGATCGAGTTGAATCGTCAGGCCGAGTTGAATCGCCAAGGCGCCGGCAAAGGCGCCGATTATGAACTCGCCGAATATCAATACAAAGCCAGCTTGCTTAAAATCAACGAGCTGAAGATACAGTCGGAGGGCGCCCGGCTCCAGGCCGAGGTCACGCGCTTGGGCATTTTGCAAGAGGGTGACCAATCCAGGGATTTACGCAAGGATGTGGCCCAGCTGATGAAGAAGCAATTGGACAACAAATTGCTGGCGCAGCAGGCGCAGGTCGAAAGCCAAAGTTTGACGGCGCTTTATCTTTACGAACGTCTCAAGACGGCTCGTATTTTGAATGCCAAAAAGATCGTCCGCGATGAGGAAATGAAGACTCGTCAATTGAACTATCTGGCTTCGCGTTTTCAAATACTGACGTTGAACCGTCAGATTCAGGTGACCAAGATGTCGATTGCAGCCATGGAGCGCACGCTCAAGCGATTGTTCAGCACTCCCTAAAAAATACTATTGAGCATGGGCTTTGAAAAAATCCAAAGTTTGGTTCATGACCGGTGCGCGAATGGCGTCGGTTTCCATCAAGATTTCGTGGCCCGCTCCGGGCACCAGTTGCAGTTTGCAGGCGGGAGCGTTCTGGCAGAATTCCGCTTGTCCTTCGGGCAGGATCAAAGAGTCTTCGCCCGCTTGAAAAAGTAAAATCGGCACCCGCGCCTGCAGCGCCATGTCCCGTGTACGCACGAAGATACTGGTGGACACGGACTCCCGCACCCAGTGGTTGGTGGTGCCGAAGAGGCGCAGGTTTTTGTTGGCCAGCCGAAGATCGTGATACATCTGCCAGCGACCCAGGTCATGGGTGAGGCTATCCGCGCCAAAAACATCGAACGCCGGATCTTTGGCTTTGCCCGCGAA
>JAYWAE010000287.1:0-11738 GCA_043782715.1 Pseudobdellovibrionaceae bacterium
GCTTCGAGAGCCCGGTCGGTGTCCAGGGTTTGCAGTCCCGGTGTCGGAGCGGCGGCGAGGTCATCATCCAAACCGGCTTCGGTCTTCGCATCGTCGTTCAGGTCGACGGATGCATGCGCCCATCCACCGAACATAACCAAGCTCAGAGCTAAAATAAAACGCATCACGGTTCCCCCCCCAAATCTCAGAAAATTTCAACAGCGGTATGGCGTACCTTTGCATTGTATACACCAAAAATAGGGGGACCTCGTAGCTAAAAAAAAGCCAGGACTCAGCCTGGCTTAAAAACGTACGGGAATGTTTAGGGGCGATTAGTTCGGAAGCAAATACAGTTTGCCGGCCTTCGGGTCGTTGAGCACCAGGCAGCGGCCTTCAAATCCATAGGCGACCGTCGCCTGAGCGACGTTCACATTACAGGTCATTCCTCCACCTTGTTCTTCGTCATGAGCTGCGGCCAATATTTCGAAACTCGAACCACTGTCACGATAAGTGGAGTGGGCCGTGGCCGACAAATCGCCGATGCCGTCAAAATGACAGTTGTTGGTCATGGTCAGCTGGCCGAAACGATCGAATTGAAAATTCAAGGTGAAGATCATGCGTGGGGCTTGAAAGACCGTGTGCCAGCCGGAGAACGCGTCCGTTAAAGCGGTGGCCCTACCGCCCTGGCACTCGTTTATCGTGGTGACCTTGGACATTTGGCTGCTGACGCCGCCAATGTGCGAGCCGGCGTTGTCATTCGAATCATGACCGCCGGCGCAGGCGGAGAGGAAGAGGGCAGTGGAGAGGGCGAGGATCGTGGCTTTCATTTTGTACTCCTTTGAGGGTGTTGTGCATTTGCCGGAATAGAGTTCTCATCTCCGGCACCTGCGCGTAAAGCGTTTGTAGATCGAAGCGCTCCAGTTTTGGAGCACTATGCTCCAAAATATTTTGACCCCGCCCCGTGCGGTCTGCGAGATTGGCCACATGGAAACAAGACAAGCCGATGCACGGATTCTCCTAAAGAACAAACTCGAGGAAGCCAAGCTGCGCAATCCGAACTGGTCGCTGCGCGCCTTCGCCATGAAGCTCGGTATGAGCTCCGGCGCGCTCTCAGAGATTCTCGCGGGCAAACGCCCTTTGTCGGTCAAGACCCGCCGGCGCATCGTCGAGCGCTTACAGCTTTCTCCGCTCGAACAGCGCGAGTTACTGGCCGCCGAGATCGAACCTTATATCAAGAGCAAACAAGACGACGTACTCGAACTGAGCAGCGACGCCTTCCATTTGATCTCGGATTGGTGGCACTTCGCGATCTTGAATCTCACGGCCACGGCCGGCTTCAAGGCTGAGCCCGGCTGGATCGCGACCCGCTTGGGTATGTCGCGCACAACGGTCAAAGAAGCTTGGCTGCGCCTTTTCCGGCTTGGCTACCTATCCAAATCACCCACGGGCCGAATTCAGCGCAAACACCCCAAGACCAAAACCAGCGACGATGTGATGAACCTCTCCATCCGCCGCGCCCACATGGAAGATCTCACATTGATCGAAAAGGCCCTGCTCGACGTCGCGGTAGGCGAACGTGAGGTCACTTCGGTCACGATCCCTGTAAAATTGAAAGACATCCCGCGTGCCAAAGTGTTGATTCGTAAATTTTTAAACGAGTTCTGTGACCTAATTGAAAGTGACTCGGCGGATGATGTATACCGCCTAAGCATCGCCTATTACCCGCTGACCGCCCGAAAATCGGGCGCAGCCAAGGAGACTTTATGAAAAAGCTGATCTTTCTGAGCCTACTCGTGTTCAGCACGGCGCACGCTCGCAATATCATCGGTAACGGCGGCGGAGTTTGGGCGTGCAAATCCAATCCCACGGCGGCTCCCAGTCAGCTCTTGCAAGTCGATATTTTCGAGGCGCATGACCAAAATAACCTAACTCTGCAATCCTTCCCTTCAACACTTGTCGCAGCCGGAGTTGCCGATGAGATCCAAACTCAAGTCGAGCGCGACCTTCCGGCCTATGCGCCGCTTTGGAAGCAGGCCATGGACCATGTCAAGCGCAGCTGGCAGCCAGCCCGTGGCGAACTGACAGTGATCGACGACGCCAAATATTACATCCACCCCTACGACCGGCTTTGCCCGGGTGGCGCTTGGAACTATGTGCAGTTCGCCAACTTCGACCCGCAAGATCAAGTGCTGATCAATGAAGATCTTTGGAACTCACCTCTGATCAGCGAAATGGAAAAGGGCGCGCTGATGTGGCACGAGGCCGTCTACTTGTGGCTACGCGACAATTATCAAGACGCCACTTCCACTCGTGCCCGTATCATCGTCGGCCTGCTGTTCTCAACGGAATCCGCGGAAGCGAAGAATGCCAAGATTGCGGATTTGCTCAATGCTCCCGAGCGTTCAACTCAGCAGGACTGGTTTTGTACGATTGGCAATTCTTTGACCAACCTGATTTACGCAAGCTACGCCGGCAGTGAGTTCGAGGCCCGTCACGGCGCTCTCGCGGTCTGCAAAAAGGGATCGAACGGATTTCATTGCCAAGAGGGCACGATTAAATGCGAGCACGTGACGGCAGATCACATCACCCACGCTTGCACCGTCGATAATACGCTGAACTTTAATTCCTTTATTGGACGGGGACGGGCAAAACTCGAAGCCGAATTTCGCGCCCAGCAGAACTGCATTCTAGGCTCGCCTGGTGCTAACCCGATGTTCTGCGAGACTAAGCCGCCGGAGTGTACAGAACTCTGATGCCCGGACGGATTGAACCCTGGCAGGATTTGTTTACTGTTTGTCTTCCACCAGAGTGGCCTTGATCTTCTTCATCAAGCGCTCCTCCATCTGCCGGACAGCCTCACGAGTAGTCCCGTATTTGTCGCCGATCTCCTGCAGAGTCATGGGCTCGTCCGAGAGTATGCGGGCATCGAGCAAAAACAGTTCGCGTTCGTTCAGCTCTGGCCGCAGTTCTCCCAGCTTGTCCATCAGCAGATGCAGCTGTTCGCGCGTGCCAATCTCTTCCACTAAATCGTGCGGATCACTCTCGCCTTGAAAATCGATCCGGCGGGCCGTTCCGTCTTCGCCCACGGGTGCATCCAGGCTGATGTCGCGGCCGGAAAGGCGCGCGTGCATCTCCGCGATTTCTTCTTTAGGAATTCCCAGCTTTCCGCTGATCTGGGCAATTCCTTGCTCTAGGCCTTCGCGCTCGAGCTTTTCGCGCTCGCGCTGCAATTGATAAAATAATTTCCGCTGCGTGGCCGTCGTGCCGATGCGGACCATCGAATACTGGCGCATCAAATACTCTTGGATGTAGCCGCGAATCCACCATACGGCGTAGGTGATCAGGCGCGTGCCTTTATAGGGATTGAATTCCTTCACCGCGTGCATCAGTCCGACGTTGCCCTCTTGCACCAAATCAATCAGCCGCGCCCCGAACTTCGAGTACTCCGCCGCGACCTTCACCACGAAGCGCAGATTGCTGGTCACTAGCTGTTCCGCGGCCTTGGCATCGCCGGTTTCGCGGTAGCGCACGGCAAGCGCATTTTCTTGCTCACGGGTGAGCAATGGGTAGCGGCCGATCTCGGACATGTAGCGCGAGACTGGATCGGTGCTGGTGGAAATGCCTTTTTCAATATGACCCGGGAGTGATACGGCCTCTGGAGCATCAAAAAGCGCATCCAGCTCACTCTCGCCCGGCTCGGGTTCGATGGCTTCAGGCGCTTCGCTGGAGTGATCCACGACCTCGGCTGCAACAGCTTTGAAGCCTTTCAGCGATTTCGGCTTGGATTTCTTGGCCTTCACCGCCGCTTTGGACTTGGACGGGACCTTCTTGCTCAGGCTAGGGCCTCTTCGAGTTTCTTTTTCAGCGTCGACTCGACCATGCCTTTGACCAAGGCGAGGTGAAAGGGAAGGTCGACGGTGATCTCCACTTTGGAACCAGCGCCGGCCGCCTGGATGTTCATTTTGGCTTTAAACATCGAGCCGTCGGCCACGCCGGTTAGATCTTTGTCATTGAATTCGCATTTGTACTTCGAATCCAATTTTCTTAGATCTTTGTCGTTGGACAGCATGTTCGAGATCCGTTTGAAACTGTCGTCCGCACTGCGATTGGTTTGTCTTTCGACTTTTATAGATGGCATATGCCGCACTGTAATGTACCCAGGGAACGCTGTCCAGGAGGGTTGATCGATGACGGAGAGCATGAGAAGGTAAATATTCGTTTCCAGGGGCTTCCTGGACTAAACAAGGACAACGCCATGGCCTTTCTTAAGACCCTCAAACGCACTCATTATTGTGGACAGCTGCGCCAGGAGCACGCGGGCAAAGACGCCGTTTTGATGGGTTGGGTGAATTCGCGCCGCGATCACGGCGGCTTGGTGTTCATCGATTTGCGTGACCGCGAAGGCGTGGTGCAGATCGTATTTAATCCGGCCGATCCGCTGATGGCCGCGGCTAAGGATTTGCGTGGCGAATTTGTAGTGGCCGTGCAAGGTAAAGTGCGCGCGCGTCCAGAGGGAATGAAGAACAAAAAACTGCCCACCGGCGATGTCGAAATCGAAGCCATCCGCTGTGAAATTTTGTCGGAAGCCGAAACGCCGCCCTTCCAAATCGACGACGAAAAAGTCTCCGAGACTCTGCGCTTAAAGTACCGCTACCTCGAACTGCGCAGCCCGCGCCTGCAAAAGCATCTCTTGGTCCGTCACCAAGTTGCGCAACAGGTGCGTAATTATTTGAGTGATCAGGGCTTCCTCGAAGTCGAAACGCCGATTCTCTACAAGAGCACCCCCGAAGGCGCGCGTGATTACCTCGTACCCTCACGAGTGAACCAGGGCACGTTCTACGCGCTTCCGCAGAGTCCGCAAACGCTGAAGCAGCTGCTGATGATCGGTGGCACCGACAAATATTTCCAAATCGCCCGCTGCTTCCGCGACGAAGACTTGCGCGCCGACCGCCAACCCGAATTTTCCCAGATCGACATCGAGATGAGCTTCATCGATCAAGACGATTTGCTGAAAATCAACGAAGGCCTGTTGCGCGCCATTTGGAAACGTACGCTGAATATTGAAGTCCCGGATATCCCGCACATGACCTACTTCGAAGTCATGAACAAGTATGGATCCGATAAACCCGACTTACGCAACCCGCTCGTCTTGTGCGACGTCAACGAAGCCGTCAAAGGCCACGGCTTTAAGGTCTTCGACGATGTCATCGCCCGCGGCGGTTCGGTCAAAGCCTTGGCAGTTCCGAAGGGCAGGGAATACTCGCGCTCGTACATCGACAAACTCACCAACACCGCCAAACAAATGGGCGCCAAGGGTTTGGTTTGGTTGAAAGAAGAAAACGGCGCGCTCACGGCCTCGATCAGCAAATTCTTCCCGCCAGAAGCTTTGCAAAAGATTTACGCGGCAGCCGGCGGCCAACCGGGCGGCGCGGTTTTTATCGTCGCCGACGAATTCGACGTAGCCTGTTCCGCTTTGGCGATGTTGCGCACCGAACTGGGCCGCGAATTGAAACTGATCGACGAAAAAGCCTTCAAATTTTTGTGGGTGATGGACTTCCCTCTGCTCGAGTACGACGGCGAGAACAAACGCTGGGCTGCACGCCATCATCCGTTCACCAGCCCGAAAGACGAACAACTCGAAATCATGATTCTGCGCCGCGAAAAAGAATATCCGACGCTACTGGCGAAGGCCTACGACCTAGTCTGCAACGGTTACGAAATCGCCGGCGGCAGCATGCGCATCTACAAGCGCGAAGTGCAGGCGGCGATGTTTGAAGCCCTGGGCCTGAGCGAAGCCGAAATCAAACACAAATTCGGATTCTTCATCGAAGCCCTCAGCTACGGCACCCCCCCGCACGGCGGCATCGCCTGGGGCATGGATCGTTTAGTGATGCTCCTCTGCGGCACCGACGCGATCCGCGACGTTATCGCCTTTCCCAAGACGGCAAAGGCCACGGATTTGATGTCGGATGCGCCCAACACCGTTGCCCGCGAGCAGCTGCTCGAACTCGGCATTCGCCTAGCCGCGAATCTCGAGGGCGGCGGCGCGCTGCCGAAAGTCTAGCTCTAAATTTTCCTGGTCTTAAAAATGCAAAAGCGGGCAGCTTGCTTGAGCACTTGTGATCCCAGACGTTCGTCCACTGTTTCAATTTGAGATCCCTGCCGATACGAAAGGTGGAGGAGAACATCCTCCAAAATGGACGGGAAGGATTCCCGTTTGTTCTCCTCACACATGGAGGTGATGAATGGAGAAAATTAGCAATATCGTGCGGGGCAACTCTCGAGTTGCGTCGACCGATTTGAAAACTTCCTCCGCCGTTAGGCCCGGAACACCAAGTTTCGGGCGGCCGGTGGGAGAATCGGTGGCTGCCACCGAAAAAGTGGGCACCACCGCCTCACGTGCGGTGGCTCTGCACAACGAGCTCGAGGACAAGAAAGCCATGCACAACGATCACATCGTGGATCAGATGGCCGACCAGTTCTTTATGACTCGGATTCGCCGACCGGAGCCGTCTGAAGACGATGCCGTAAAGGATGTCGGGCGTGGCGAACATGGTGGAGAGCTATCGGCTGCGATGGCGGAGCATTCGGAAGAGGAGCTGACCCCTCCGGCCGGCTACACTCCGCGTGGCTCCTTTGTTGACGTGCAAGCTTAAGCCAGCGGTTCGAGTAGAAAACCAAATGATTCGAGGGCGGCCACCTTGTAAATGCCGAATAGGCGCCGGTGGCCCCCTTCATATCCGCAAACGACCAATCCATCTACGCTGAGTTGAATCAGCTGCCGGATGGCTTGCACGTTCCATTGCGGAGCTCCCAATTGCACCAACATTTCCAAACGCAAAAGAGCTTGCCGCGCTTCCGAAGCGTGCAGGGTTCCCAAACTTCCACTATGGCCGGTGGCCAGCGCGAGCAGAAGATCTTTAGCCTCACCGCCGCGCACTTCACCCATTACTAAACGTTGCGGGCGCATGCGCAGGCTTTGGCGCACCAAATGGCTCAGCTGAATTTCCGGCAGTTCGCCGCTGCTCTCGGCCCGCGAGAGCAGTTTGGTCGAGGCGGCGTTGGGGCGTGGCAACTCATCGGTGTCTTCGACGATCACGACTCTCTCATTGGCGGGGAGCTCTTTGAGGCAAGCGCCCAGCACGGTCGTTTTGCCGCAGCCGGTGGGGCCAATGAACAAAAGATTTGAGCGCACTCGGATCAAACTGCGCAGCTTTTCTAGTTGTACGTTCGTGCACCAGTTCGCCTCGGCCAGCTGAGCCAGCGTCCAAGGGTTGTCGGGCACCCGGCGCAGAGTTAAATGAAAGTCGCAGTGGGTGAGCGGCGCGCAGCCAAGATGCACCCGGAATCCGCGCCAGCGCCCGTCTGTAAAAGGCGCGGACAAGTCGACTTTGAGCCCCGCCTCGCCACAGAGCCGGTCGATAAAATTTTTAAAAGTACCAGGCGTTAAAAACCGGTCTGCGAGGCGATGAAGTGCACCATCCTTTTCAAAAAGGATTTCGCGTGCACCGTTGACGATGATTTCTTGCACGTTTGGATCGGTGGTCAATGCACCGATCGGGCCAAGTGCGAAAAACTCCTCATCTAGTCTTTGCCTAAGTGGCGCGGCCGACTGGTCCACCAACTCGTGCAACAGCTGATCGGCCGGCGTGCGCTCGAGATCACGCGTATCAAAGGACCAAGCTTGCTCAAATTCACGAAGTATCGCCTGCGCGCGCTCGCATAGCTCAGAGTCCATCGCTCACCCAGCCTTGCGGCAAAGTGACGGCTTCGTCGGCTTCCGGCACGTAGATTTCAGGCGTGACGAAAATAACCAGCTCACTCATATGCTTTAAAAATTTTTGGCTGGAAAAGAGCGCGCCAATCACCGGCAGATTCATTAAAAATGGCAGGCCATCACGCGAGTCACCGATCTCTTGGCGCAGCAAGCCCGAGAGCGCAATCGTGCGCCGGCCGGGAAGATCAAAATGGCTTTTAACCGCGTTGCTCGAGAGGGCCGGAATTCCGTCGATCGCTCCCGCCATGTTGAGCACTGAGACTTCGGTTTCCAACTCAAGGCTGATGGCCCCGTTGAAGTCGGCACGTGGTTTTACATTCAGCATAACGCCGTGTTGTTTCCAAACTACGCTATGCGTGGTGCGCGAGATAATGCGAATCGGGAATTCGCCGCCAGCATGGAATTTGGCTTCAGAGCCCGAGCGGCACAGCAGATTCGGCGAGGCTAAAATTTGAGCTTGGCCTCGATTCTCCATCGCGCGCAGTGAGACCATCAGCGCATCTTGGCCTGCTGCGAGTTTGGGTAGAACTTGCGCGGCATATTCACCCGGCCACTGCACACCAAACTCCTGGGCTTGGTCGCGCGAGACCTCAGCCAAGATCATTCGCGTGCGAACCAGCGGTTGCAGCTCCAATTGCGAGGCACTGCTCTCGATGTGCATGCCAAAGGGCTGAAAGACTGCCGCCGCTGACTCTTTTAAACCCACCGCTTTTGGCACCGTCACCGTGAAAACAGGATCGGCGCGAAAGCGCGCGACCGGTAAGCCTTTGTCGCGCGCAAGCCGGGTTAAGTACTTCATCGCTTCCGCAGCCACAGTCGGCAGCGCTCTTGCGGTAAATTTATATTCACCCTGATACTGCCGCGCCAATTCGCTAATTTGAATCCAGTCACCCAGTCTTAGAAGTGTTCCGCCGATTGCGGGAATTTGAGTGTCCATGCGTACCTTTAGCCCCATCATTGCGCCCACGATCCGGCGCAGCTCGCGCACGAAGTCTTTTTGCTGGCTCAAACTGACGTGCACCGAGTAGCTGCGCGCACCGATCACCACCGCCGTGGTACCGGGTTTGAGTCCGATCATTTGCACGGACTTGTCGCCGTCGACGACCCGCACGATGCCACGCGCGCCTATGCGTACGGCCTGGCCGGGCGGGGCCGGAACAGCACGGACCTCGCCGACCCGCAGCCACAGTTCTTCGGCCCCCGCACAACAACTCATCAATAGAAAAAGCAACAGCGTCTTCATGGCCGATGAGTTTGCAATCGCAGAGCTCGGATGAACTCAAAGAGAACGGACGGAAGTGTCCGGCCGGAAATTATTCGGACGGAAGCGTAAACGAGGCTGAGAATTTGCCCTTGGGAGTTTCGACTTCGAGCTTCGAGCCAAGCCGGCGTAGAACTGCCTGCACGACGCTCAGTCCAAGGCCGCTGCCTTTGGAGTGGTGCATGATGTCCTCGTCCAAAGAAAACGGCTTTAGAATCTTGGCGATGGTTTCGGCCTTCACGCCCTTGCCTTCGTTGACCAAACTCAGTACGACTTGATCGCCATCGCCTTCGCGTGAGGTGAACTCGATGGTCGATTTTTCAAAACCAAATTTGATGGCGTTGTCGAGCAGGCGGGTGAGCACTGAGCGCAGCGCCTTGGCATCGGCGCGCACTTCTTCGCTTTCCATCACGATATCGAGCTCCATTTTTTTTTCAGCCAGCTGCTGTTCAAACTGGGTTTTCAACTCCGCCACCAGTTTTTTTAAGTTGATGCCGGTCGGTTTAATGGGCAAGGTTCCGGTTTCGGCCGAAACCAATTCCAACGAATCATTGATCAGCGCTTGCAGTCGATCCGCCGCGGAAGAGATACGCGCGGAGTATTTTGCCTGCTCAACGGTCAATTCCGTTTCGGCAAGCAAACTTAAAAAACTGATCATCACGGTGAGCGGTGTTTTCAATTCATGATTGATCAGGACCATGAAATTCGATTTGGCTTCGTCGAGGACTTTCAATTCCTTCAGCGCCAGTTGCAGCGCTTGGTTTTTTTCTTTCAACTCGGCCGACAGATCATAGCGCTCGATGGCTTTGTCGACTGTGTTGGCGAGATCGACCGGATCCCAGGGCTTGGTTACATACCGGTAGATCTGTCCGGAATTGATCGCCGAGATCACGGACTCGATGTCGGTGAAGCCGGTGAGCAGGATACGAATCGCTTCCGGATTCATCTTCATACTCTCGGTGAGAAATTCGACGCCGGTCATGTTGGGCATGCGTTGATCGGTGACGATCAGAGCGATTTTCTCTTGCTTGAGAATCTTCAGCGCTTCCGCACCCGATGTGGCTTTAAACACCTCGTATTTACGGCGGAAGAGGCGTTCCAGGGCGTCGACATTGTCGACTTCGTCGTCGACGCATAAAATCGCGTGTTTCATCTATCCTAAGTTTAAATTCGCGGACGCCAACTCGCAATGGCCAAACGCCTAGGCCTAAGGTCGGGTTTGCGGACCATCGCATCAAGTTCTATCTATATTCGTTCGAAAAGGAGACTGGCAGATCCCAGACGGAGATCCCAGGAGTCCTGTGAGCGTTCGTATCGCCGTTCTCACAATCGGTTTTTTCACCTCGGTTGCCGCATTCGGCGATTGGGGTACGGGTGAGTGGGGCGCCCAGAATTGCCCGCAGAATTACGCGCCTTCGGCCGGCGCACTCGACGGCCATGACGAAGTCGAAAATCTCAAGGGCCGGGTTGAAGTAATCAACAGCGATTTGCAAACGCTGCGCGAACGCCGGGACCGGGTCGACGATCGGATCAAGTCCGCGCAAGATTCAATGGGCAAAGTTCTGACGGAATCGGCGATCGGTTCAATCAGCGAACATTGGGATCATAAAAACGACCAGCGCAGCTACCGGCGGAGTTGCGGCTCGGTAGAAGGCGCGCACGACAACGCCGGTGAGTCCGATATCGAATTCCCGGATGCCGCCAAAGTCGACACGGGCAAAAACCAAACCGACTTGTCGCCGCCGCCGGTGTTCTGTATCCGCGATCCGAAAACCAAAAAGATCAAAAATACCTGGTGTTCGTTCGTCGCCAACAAAGGCTATGTCAGCAACCATATCTGCAATTACTATCTGCCCGGTGTCAGTACCAGCCGTGATAGCGAAGACCGCCGCGAGTGCCGAGCGGGATTGCAAAAGTATTACGATCTGCAAGCGGACCGCGACGAGATCAATCGCAAAATCGCGCGCCTCAAGCATCTGCGCTCCAAAGTGCGTGATCGCCTAGGCAAAGTGCAAGATGACATCGACGAAGGCACGTACTGCGCTCAATGTGACGAAGAGGGCGACAGTACGGGCATGAGCAACGCCATGGCCGGACTTGCGGCCGTGCTGATGAGTTCGCAGCAGCAGCCACCGGCCGTGCTGCCTTATGGATATCCGCAAAACGCCTACCCCGGCCGCTTGCCCGGTTACATGAATGTCGGCCCAGGGAATAACTATGGCACCGCTCCCGGCGGCATCGGACCGGGTGCCTTCAATTGCCCGCAAAATCCCTTAGGTACACCTCAGTACAACGGCCAAGCTAACATGCCCGCCAACTCCGGCGTGAACTCAAATGGCTACACTCCTCTCTCGGACATGTTGCTCGGCGGAACTGGTCCCGGTTGGGTCGTTCCGGATCGGGGCGGCGATCCGCGTTCAGGACAGTATGCCGGGCCCGGCGCCGATCAATTCAATCGCGGCAATGGCTTAGGCGCAAATTACGATCCCTATTACGGCTATCAACATGGCTACAATCCCAACATGCTCAACAGATTTTATGACGGCCGTTACGCGGACTATCACTACAATTCCATACTCGGCGCTTGGAACGGTTTTGGTTACGGCAACGGCGGTGCACCTAACATTCTGCCTTTCATGGGTCCGGGTTATGGGCCAGGTATGAACGGTTGGAACGGTGGCGCCGGCGCGCAATACTGGGCGAATCCGTACAACTTGAATA
>JAYWAE010000288.1:0-4425 GCA_043782715.1 Pseudobdellovibrionaceae bacterium
CCCAGCCGGCGCGACTTCGCCGGCCGATCCTGCCATCGCGGCGAGACCGACAAAATGACGTGCATGGTATGCAACATCTACTTCGAAGCGCGCGGTGAACGCCATCCCGGCAAAGTCGCCGTCGGCCGCACCACACTCACGCGTATCACACGCAAAGAATATCCCGACTCGATTTGCGGCGTAGTTTGGCAACCCGGCCAATTCAGTTGGACGAGCGGCGGCAGCGCACGCCTGCCAAACCGGAACGCCCGAGACTATATAACTTTAGTTGAGTCGGTGACGGCCGCCAAAGAGGTGTTCCGGCGCGGCCCGAACGGTTTGGCGAATTTTTGCAATCCTAAAAAATCCGGCTGCCCGTGGCGTAAAACGCCCAAGTGCGTGGCCACTCAACGTAAAATCGGACGGCATCTTTTTTGCGATGCCGGTCCGGCGACGATGTGATTGAAAATTACCAGGAGATGACGATGCGTCCGGTCGCGCCCGCGGCCGACGTCGTGGCTGCGGCTGCGCCGCCAGTACCAGCGCCGAAGCGATCTGGATCCCCCGCATTGCCCGCTTGCGTTCCGGCGCCAAGTTGAATACTGGCTGCGAGGCTTGAGCCGCCGCCGCCACCTCCGCCTGTTCGGTTCTGCAGCGTGCCTGTGCTCGTGACCATCCCTGCGCCGCCGCCTTTGTAGCCGCCACCACCGCCGCCGCCGCCACCGCCACCTTCAGCCGCGCCGCGATTGAATCCGTTGGCGCCGGTTTCGGTTGCCATTGAGCCTTTGATTCCCCCGGTGCCGCCCGAGGTGACGGACGAACCATTCACGTCACCGGGACCGCCGTCACCTGAAGCCGCTGCACTGCCGGCTCCCGCACCGCCGCCACCTCCGCCCCCGCCGGCTGCAAACAAAAGGGTAGTTCCGCGATAAAGAAATGTTCCACCGCCGCCGCCGCCGCCGCCCCCGGAGTTGTCCAATGTACCGGCCGCGCCGCCCGCACCTCCGCCGCCGCCCGCAGCTTTTCCGCCGCCGGCGCCTGTTGCGTTGGCCAATCCAATCGTGCCGCCCCCGCCGACTGTCACCGCCAAAGTTTCACCGGGGGTCACCGCCACATTGCCGGTCGCGAACGAGCCGCCGCCACCGCTGCCGCCGACGACCATGCCATCGGAACCGCCGCCACCGCCACCCGCACCCCAGCCTTTAACTGCGATTGACGTTACATTGGCCGGCACTACGAAGCTGCCTGAGGCCGCGAATGCTTGGGTGCCCGACTGAAGTTTGACGTTGAACGTGACCGTCTGTTGATTGAAGTTTGCATCGGTGACTTTGATTTCGGCAGAGTCCGACCCGTTGGGCGTGAGGTAAACGTTGCCCGACAAGCTGCCATGGCCCTGCACGAGTGCGTATTGATAGGGCGCGGCTCCGCCACTGACGTTGATCGTGACCATGGTCGCCGCCGTTACATTGGCCGGAGTATAGCTGACCGTGAGACCGCCGTTGGCGCTGGCGCCGGCCGTGTTTGAAATTTGATTGGGCTGCGCACAGTTTTGAAAAGCGAAGAGAGAGGCGCCGGTGAGCAAAAGACTGAGCCCGAGCGTACGCATGGTGCGAGACTTCATTTTTAGCAAAAAACGCCTCCTTGGACGGCAACCCAATTTTAGACGGTATTATTTGGGATCGCCAGCGCATGTCTCAGTCCGAGGCGAACTAGACGTTCGAGACATTTAACGCTTGAGTCGCCGAGATATATCCAGCCCAGATCTGTTTTATGAGGAAAGGCGCCAGGTTTCCGTGTTTTATCTCTTCTCACTCTGGAAAAATAAGGTAAAATAAGAAGATAGGGCCACCACTTATAGGCCTGCCATATCCCGACTTTCAGTTCTATTCCCGATCCGTAAGCTGCTTAGTTTAGATCATTTGATCGCCTAGACTCTTAGGTCATGAAACTGCAGAGGGGAATTCGTCATGAAAGCACAAGTCGTTTCTTTTCATTGCATCATTAAGAATAAGCTCGGCCAGGTTATTAGCTCGACGTTCAATCAAGATGTCGTGACCGCTCATGCTGAACCCGAAAAACAAATGCTGCGCGGGTTGGCAGACGGGCTCAAGGATCTCGTTGCCGGCGAAAAACGCCGGATCAATGTCTCTGCCGAAAGTGCCTACGGTTTTTACGATCCTGGAAAAGTTTTAATCTGTTCAGTCGATTGCCTGGAGGGCAAGGGCTTCGTGGTCGGCGAAAGTTTGACCTGCATGTTCAAGGGACAGCCGGTTGAGTTTCGCTTAACCGGCATGTACGGCGGTCAAGTCACGCTGGATGCAAATCACCCGCTCGCGGGGCAAGATCTAGTGTTTGAGATCGAAGCCGTGGACGTACGTGAGGCACTACCGGAGGAGATTCCCGGGGTAAACACGGCCGATTTGACGCAATTGCACTGATTACATGTGTTCAAGAGGCCCGCTTTCTGGTAGTTTGCCGTTTTTCCAGAAAGCGTGCCTATGTCTGATTTTGCCCAGTTCAATCTGCCAGTTTCCATTCTCAAAAACCTCGATGCCCTGAACTTCAAGGTACCGACACCGATCCAAGTGCAGGCGATTCCGCCGGGGCTTGAAGGCCGCGATGTGCGTGGAATGGCGCAGACGGGGACTGGCAAAACGGCGGCGTTCGCAATTCCGCTGCTGGTGCGACTCATGGAACAGCCCCATCAAAACGCGCTGGTACTCGCACCGACCCGCGAATTGGCGATGCAGATCCATGCGTTCTTCAAAGACGTCGCCGGCAAGAATTTCAATCTCACGCCCACGCTGGTGATCGGCGGCAATTCGATGAATCAACAGGCGCGTGAACTGCGTAACGGCGCACGCGTGATCATCGCGACGCCTGGCCGCTTGGTCGATCATATGAACCGCAATCCAAAATTGTTACAGCGTTCGAGCATGGTCGTTTTTGACGAAGCCGATCGCATGCTCGACATGGGGTTCATGCCGCAGATCCGAATGGTCATCAAAGGCCTGCCGCGCGACCGCCAAACCATGATGTTCTCGGCGACGTTTCCGCCAGAGATCAAAAAATTGGCGGCCGAGATGCTGCGTAACCCCGCCGAGATTTCGGTGGGTGAACCTTCGAAGCCGATCGAGAAAATCGACCAGGCCGTGATTCACACCACGCAAAAAGAAAAGAATGAAATTTTGCTCGACGAATTGAACGCCCGTGAAGGCGCGGTTTTGATTTTCACCCGCACCAAGCATCGCACGGATCGCCTGGCCAAATTTCTGCATAGCTACGGACATAAGGTCACCTTGATTCACGGCAACCGCAGCCAAGGCCAGCGCAAGCAGGCGATCGAAGGTTTTCGCCGCGGCCAATACCGCATTTTGGTGGCGACCGACATCGCCTCGCGCGGACTCGACATAGACGGCATTGAACATGTCATCAATTATGATTTACCTCAGGTTCCCGAAGACTACATTCACCGCATTGGGCGCACCGCCCGTAACGGCAAATCAGGACAAGCGCTGGCGTTGCTGACGCCCGACGACCGGCAGATGTGGCAGCAGATTCAACGCGTGGCCGCAAGCAAAAGCGGCGGTGCCTTGCCTCCGATCGGTGGCGCGAGCAAGCCGCAGGTGAGTGGTGCCGATGGCGGAGTTCCGAAGTCTGAATTCGCAGGCTCACGTGAAGAAGCGCTGGAGAAAAGATCCAGTGGACACCGGCACGCGGGGCAACAGCGTCCGGGTCAGAGGCTCTCAGGGCAAAGACCCTCTGGTCCGCGACATGCGGGGCAAAGACCTTCTTCCGGTCCACGCCATGCTGGAGTGCGGCCGCCGGGTTCGCGTCACGAAGGGGCTCGGCCCGCTCGATCGCATGCAGGTCCGCGTTCCGACGTTCCTGCGCGTGAGGGACAAGCTGTTCCTGGTCTGGGCGTGGATGGTCAGGCAGCGAATGGACAACGTCCATCGGGTGACCGGCCTTCAAACCCACGCCACTCAGGTGATCGTCCGCAATTTGGTTCGAGCCGGAGGCCCGGCGGTGGCGGACGCGGCAAATTTAAGTCGGGTGGCCGTAGCGGTGGCCCCGGACGCGCGCATTACAATTCTGAAAAATAGAAAATAGTTTTCATGTCTGGATGGTGGCGCACACAGTGTGCCCGCTGTCGAACCAGGCCGCGCGACTTTGCGCGGAAGTGTTGCTTCTGCGCCGAAGTAACGAAAAAGTTCCTTTTGCGCCGAAGTCGCAGTAGTGGATTTGCGCACTCGTTTGCAAATTTTAATAATCACTTAGCGCGCGCTAAGTGGATGTTAAGAAATCTTGGTAGCGCCGAGACTCACTTCTCCGAGGACCGCTAAGACGAATGGCCACATGAATTGTCCGTCCATCTATGAAGAAGTCGTCAAGTCAAAAACACTTCGGCCCCGTGCAGGCCTAACTTGCTTGCGAGTAGGTCTT
>JAYWAE010000289.1:0-4419 GCA_043782715.1 Pseudobdellovibrionaceae bacterium
AGCGAGTACCCTCGGCAGCATTTTCGGATTCGAATTCGGTGTGATCGGCGGACAGACGAGCACGCCGCACATCGACGACCTGGTCAAGTCGACCGACCCTACGGCTTCGGCCGACAAAATTCCGCATGTGAGTTTGATCGGGATTTTGACCGTTCCGCTAGGGATTACCGCGGAAGTCAGCATACTCCCTAAGGTAGGCAAAGAGGACTTCCGCATGAACACGACGGGCCTCGCGGTGAAATGGACGCCCACTGAAACGTTGCTCAGTTGGCCGCTCAGCGTGGCAGTGAAAGCCTCATATACACAGAGCAAACTTGCGTTCAAACAGGACGTGAACGGGCTCGGCCCCGTCAGTTACGATTATGACAACAAAGAGACGGCCCTGATGGCGATCGTGAGCAAGAACTTCGCAATTGTGGAACCGTACTTCGGCTTCGGAACGGTTTCCGCCAAAGGTGATCTATCAGCGGATGCCAGCGCCGTATTCACCGGTGGGGGCTATTCGATCAGCGCCAATAGAACAGGCACAATGTGGATGGTCGGTACGGAGTTGAAGCTGTTGGTGGTGAAGCTCGGAGCCGAGTACACCAATATGTTCAGCACCAGCCGGATGACGGGCAAACTCTCGTTCTATTTCTAACCATGGCGTTCGTTACCTACAAAGAGAAGCTCAAAGGGCTGAGCCAGAAGCTGGTGGAAGTTCAAAAGCCGATCCGAATCCTCAATAGCATTCGCGTCTCGCCCGAATGGGAAGGCATGCTTAAGGCCTCGAAATTCAAAGACCTGCCGAAAAACGCGCGCGAATGGTACGACGGCAACAGCCCCGGCTTCGATTTTCAGGCCAAGCATCTCGAACTCAAACAGCTTAAAGGTGAGATCTCCCGCACCTTGGGTGACGGCGATGCACTTGGCCTGCACCTGCAGGGAATCTGCGACCAATACCAGCTGGTGGTGGAAATGCTCAGAGCGCGTGGCCGGCCGGAGTTCAATAAATTCTCGCGGCAACTGTATGGATCGCCCAAAGATTGCTTTGCTCAGGATTTGAACACGATCTCGCAAATGTCGCGCATGCTGTATGAAATATTGAACGGCATGACCGCATCCTTCCCCGAAGTGGTCTACCCGGAAAATCTGACCGCCGAGCAAGGCGTAGAAATTCTCAATCGTCGCTTCAGCGAGTTTTTTGGTGAGCAGAAAGTCTTGGCCAAGCTTTCCGACGGCATCGTGGCCGATGCCGCGGCCGGCGGTGATAAGGTGAAGTTGCGCAAAGGCGCAATGTTCTCTCAGCGCGATATTGATCTCTATGAGGTGCACGAAGGTTGGGTGCATGTCGGCACCACTTTGAATGGCCGCAACCAACACGTGAGTGAGTTCTTGAGTATCGGTCCGCCCCGCTGCGCTTCGACGCAAGAAGGCCTGGCGGTCATTATGGAAATCTTCACCTTCCGCAGTTTCATTCAACGCGCCCGCCAGATTAACGATCGGATCATCTGCATCGAAAAAGCGGAAGACGGCGCCAGCTTGCTCGACGTAATTGAATACCTTCGTACCGAAGGTTACAACGAAGCCGAGTGCATGACCAACGCCTTCCGCGTCTTCCGCGGCGGCACTTTGGAAGGCGGCGCGCCGTTCACAAAAGATATTTCCTACTGCAAAGGCTTTGTCGAGAATTACAATTTCCTGCGCTCATGCATCCGCGTTTCGAAGCCCTATTTGATTCCGTATTTATTTGCCGGAAAATTGCACGTCGAAGACATTCCGCTTCTCTACGCCAAGCACCTCGAGGGTTTGGTCGACGCGCCTCAATATTTGCCGGTACATTTTCGCGATTTAAACGGCTTGGCCGTGTGGATGAGCTTCTCGTCGTTCTTTAACCGCGTCGACTTGCAGTCGGTACAAGCGCATTACAGGCGGTTGTTCGATCAATATCTCTAGCGGCTCGAGTCTCTCTCCGCGTTCACGGAGCCTATAGGGACAGCGAATGCGGACGGCGTACGCGGGACTAGATCGGAGGCGCGAGCACCGCTACCTTCGGGCCAGGGACCAGCGCAAGGCCGGGGGTGTGATCACTGTGGTGACGATGACCACGGTGATGATCGCCGCGAATGCGGAAGTGTCGAGTACGTCCAATGCGCGGCCGGCACTGGCGAAGATGAGGCCGACTTCTCCGCGCGGAAGCATTCCGATGCCGACGCTTAGCCCGTCTACTTTGTCATCGGTTACAAATGCACACACCAGTTTTCCGGCGATGCTCGCGACACAGAGAACCAATGCGAGCAGCAGGGCGCCGGGATGAATCAGGCTGGCTAGATTGACCTGCAAACCCATAGCTACGAAAAACACGGGTGCGAACACCGATTCGAGCGGCGCTATGTTTTCACGTACACTTTCTTTGTCCGGCATAACCAGGCCTGCGGCAAAGGCGCCGACGATTGCGGCTAGGCCAATTTCAGATGTAAGCCAGGCTAAGGCGAAGCAGATCATCAGTGGCAACAGCAGTCGCGCGTGAGTGAGATCGAGGAATTTCAATTCTTTGATCAGCAGCCGGGCGGCGTGTTCGCCCCGCCAGAGTAGGAGGCCTAAGAATCCTGCGGTGAGGGCGAGCATTTTGACTAAAGGCCAGCCCTCAACTTGGCCGGAGGCGGCGATGCCCGACACGACCCCAAGAATTATCAATCCCAAAACATCGTCGATGACCGCAGCACCTAAAATAAGGCGGGCTTCGGCGGTGTTGAGTTTTCCTAGGTCCTTGAGTACCCGGGCGGTGATGCCGATGGAAGTCGCGCACAGGGTCGCGCCCATAAAAAGATGAGCCATCCAACCGCTAGCGGGATGAAGCAAAATTCCGCTGCCGAAGCCGAGGAGCAGCGGAGCGGCGACACCCGCAGCTGCAACCAGTGCGGCTTGGCGGCCGGTAGCTAGGAGTTGTTTGAGGTCGGTTTCCAGCCCAACGAAAAAAATAAGCAGGATCACGCCAAGGGACGCGAACATTTCAGTGCCCTTGATCGCTCCGCTCAGTGACCCTCCGAAGAAATGAAACGCGTTGGCTGCCACGATCCCTGCCAGCAATTCGCCCAACACACCGGGTTGGTCCAATTTTGTCGCGAAAAAGCGGCCAAGGAGTCCGAGAGTGAGGAGAAATGCGAGTTGCAGCAAAACGATCGCGATCGGGTCCGAATGCATACTGCTCTCCGTCACGGGTTGCATGGGTGGTACTACGACTTTAAGGTCGCTTCAGTATGCATACTATCAAAACGTTTATGAAAGCGGCGATTGTTTTGGCTGTGCTCGGCGGCGCCGCAGCCTTTGTTATCGCCAATTATGAATGGGTCTTTGCCAAAAAAGTGAAGGGCACGGTGATCGCGGTTGAGCGTGTGACTTCGCCGACGGCGATTCTCGGCAGCAGGCCGACCGATGCGCAGATGTATTCCTATTCCGTGTTGATTCAAGGCGACGATGGCGTTCTCTATACTTCTTCGAGCGAAGACCGGCAATGGCAGGTCGTGAAGAAGGGTTATTGCATCGACACACTTCTTTATCGCTATCCGCCTTGGCACTTGGATAAGGCGAACACCTACTTCAATGCTCGGGTGGAGCAGATTCGAATTTGCCCAGGTCAGACGACTCTACCAGATGCAAACCCTGCTGCCGAAACCGTGCCTGCTGCGAGTCCGCTGCCAGCGCCGACGCCTCCGCCGCACCCATAACGCCAAGTAGGGCGTAGTCGCGCACGCGGAAGAGCACCGGCAATAGCAAAGCCCAGACGGCCGCATGGAGAGGCAGGCTCACCCATAACGGGCGGGCGTAATGCAAAACGTGAACGGCTTCACAGCAATAATATGAAAGCGGGCCGCTCATGGCTCCCGACAAAAGCATGAGCCAGCGGTTCCGCCGCATCATCAACATGCTCTCGAAAGTCATTCCGAGCAAAATCCACATCGAGATCAGCCACATCGGCGCGACCCCCGTGAACGCATTGACTGAAAACAAGCCGGCGTGGAGGAAGGCCGTGTCGATGGCAAAGCCGATAAAGCCAAGCGCGACGAGAAAGACGGCCTCGCCCTTGGCGACGGGGGCGAAGTAGAGATGGAGGCCGGCCAAGATGGGCAGCATCGCAGGGCCGAGCCAAGGCCAACCGCGGCTAGCGCCGAGTGCGCAGCCCCACCAACCGACGTTGAACGTCGCGAAACTCAAGAGTGTTCGGGCGGCATAATTGATTCGGGCCATCATCACGGCGGAGTGTCATCGGTCGCGCGCGGCCTGTCAATGTGGCAACGTTTGAGCATGAATCAAATACTCATTCAGTCTACTCCGTTCATGGCCGACAGCGCGCTCCTGATTGCGCGTCTCTTTATCGGCGTGTGTTTCGTCGTTCATGCGCTTGGTAAATTGGGTTTAGTCGGGCCGGGTAGCATGGCC
>JAYWAE010000290.1:0-11714 GCA_043782715.1 Pseudobdellovibrionaceae bacterium
GATTCAGTTTAAAGTGTCAAAGCTAAGCCTAAGGATTACATTTTGAATATGGTACATTCGGTGATTGCCCACCGGCGATCACGCTCTCGAAAAGGCGGACGCAATGAATTCCTTCGGCACACTCAGCACAATCGAAGTCGGCGGCAAAAAATACAGCTATCACTCGCTGCCGGCGCTGGCGAAGAAGCTCGGGATCGACCTCGGGCGCATGGCGTATGGGCATAAAATTCTACTCGAAAATCTGCTGCGCTTCGAAGACGGCGAAGTGGTTAAAAAGTCGGACATCGAAGCGCTAGTGAAGCAAGATCCCAAAAAAGAATCCGATTACGAAATCCAGTTCACGCCCGGCCGCGTGCTGCTGCAAGACTTCACTGGTGTTCCAGTGGTCGCCGATCTGGGTGCCATGCGCGCGGCGATGGTGGAGCGCAAAGGAGTGGCCGATAAAGTCAATCCGCTGCAGCCAGTGGATCTGGTGATCGATCATTCCGTACAGGTGGATTTCTACGGCGACAAAGATGCGCTGGCGAAAAATTCGGCTCTTGAATTCGAACGTAACCAAGAGCGCTACGAATTTTTAAAATGGGGGCAGAAGGCCTTCCGCAATTTTCAAGTCGTACCGCCGGCCACGGGAATATGCCATCAAGTGAATTTGGAATATCTCGCGCACGTCGCGATGATTGGCGAACTGCGCGGTCAAGAATTCATGTATCCCGACACGGTCGTGGGCACGGACTCACACACACCAATGGTGAACGCCCTCGGCGTGGTCGGTTGGGGCGTCGGCGGTATCGAAGCCGAAGCGGCGATGCTCGGCCAGCCGTGTACCATGCTGATTCCACAAGTCGTAGGTTTTGAGATGACCGGCAAGTTGCCGCTGACCGCGACGGCCACCGATTTGGTTTTGACCGTGACCCAAATCCTGCGCAAAAAAGGCGTCGTTGGAAAATTCGTTGAGTACTTTGGCGAAGGTGTGGGCACTTTGAGCGTAGCCGATCGCGCGACCATGGCCAACATGGCACCTGAGTATGGTGCGACCATCGGTATCTTCCCGGTGGATGCCAAGACGATTGAATATCTCAAAGCCACTGGCCGCAGCGAGAAAGCCACGCGCGCGGAAACCTACTACAAGGCGCAAGGTTTGTTCGTCGACGGCAAGCAGACGCCGGCAGTATATTCCGATACTCTGCATCTCGATCTCGCAACGGTCGAACCCTCGATGGCCGGTCCGAGCAAACCGCATGATCGCTCGGCCCTGGGCAAAGTGCGCAACTCCTTTCGTAAGTTTGCGTTGACCCGCTTTGAGTCCGAGCTCAAAGCCATTCCCGCCGACAAGCTGGCCGCCTGGGCGGACGATACCGGCCCGTCGCCGTCGAAGTGTGTCGAGACCGAACCGGCACACCCGGATTCGGCTCTTGGCTCCTTAGGGAAAACCGTTCCCGTGAGCGATCCAAAAGGCCACAAATACAACTTGGCCAATGGCTCTGTCGTGATCGCCGCAATCACCTCGTGCACCAATACCTCCAATCCAGATTTGATGATTGGGGCGGCGCTACTGGCGCGCAACGCCGTCAAAAAAGGATTGCAGGTCAAGCCGTGGGTGAAGACCAGTTTCGCACCTGGCTCAAAAGTGGTGACGGATTATCTAAATTCCGCAGGTTTGATGCCGTCACTCGACGCAGTCGGATTTAATCTCGTGGGTTACGGTTGCACGACCTGCATTGGCAATGCCGGGCCACTGCCGCCGCATATCCAAACCGCGATCGACCAAGGCGGCTTGGCGACCACCGCGGTGCTCTCAGGCAACCGTAATTTCGAAGCGCGAATTCATCCGAGTGTGCTCGGCAACTATCTGGCGTCGCCGCCGCTGGTGGTGGCGTATGCGCTTGCGGGCAACATCAACGTCAACTTGACCAAAGATCCCGTCGGCTACAACGGCAAGGGCGAAGCGGTGATGCTGAAAGACATTTGGCCAGATCGCACGGAGTTAGCGGAATTGGTCATGAAGAACGTCACTTCGGCGCAATTCTCCAAAGCCTACGGCAACGTGTTCATGGGCGAGGCGCTGTGGCAGCAAACCAAGGCGCCAACGGGCGCCACCTACACCTGGGGCGATCAATCGACCTATATCAAAAAGCCGCCCTTCTTCGATCCAGTTTTGGTTGAGGAAGCCAAGGCTGCTGAAATCAAGAGCGCGCGCATTCTCGGATTATTCGGCGATTTCATTACCACCGACCATATTTCGCCAGCCGGCAATATCGGCAAAAGCACTCCAGCCGGCAAGTATCTAGTCGACAAGGGCGTTGATCCGAAAGACTTTAACTCGTATGGCGCACGCCGTGGCAATCACGAGGTGATGATCCGGGGCACGTTTGCCAACGTGCGCATCAAAAACAAGATGGTCGACAAAGAGGGCGGTCTGACCAAGATTTTCCCCGAGAACAAAGAGACCACGATCTTCGATGCATCGGAACAGTACGCCAAACGCCACACGCCTCTGGTCGTGTTCGCGGGCAAAGAGTATGGCTCAGGTTCGTCGCGCGACTGGGCTGCGAAAGGCACGCGCCTTCTCGGTGTACGCGCCGTAGTCGCGGAGAGTTTCGAACGCATTCATCGCTCGAATCTGGTCGGCATGGGCGTGTTGCCGATTCAATTGCCCGAAGGTGTGAAAGTCGATTCGCTTGGCTTGACCGGTGACGAAGAGATCAGTATCGCCGGTCTCGACAAGATGTCGCCGAAGAGCACGATGGAAGTCGTCATCACCAAGGCTGGCAAAACGCAGACGATCAAAGCGCAGTCACGTATCGACACGCCAAACGAGCTGAAGTACTTCCGCAGTGGTGGAATTCTACCGTTCGTACTCGACCGATTGGCAAAAAACTAAAACGGTTATGCGGATCTAATCTAGTGTCTGCACCGGATCGACTGCCATCTCGTGAATGTTCACGGATGGCGGTTGCTGCAATAGCCATTCAATGGTCGAAGCAATCAGCTTGACCGAGATCTTCTTTTTGCCTGGATGTTTCTCTTCAGTTTTTGGCGTGTCTAAATATCCCACACTCAAATAGGTAATATAAAAGCCCGAGGGCGGCGAGTCTGGTCCGCCCAGGCAGAGCATGCCGATATTGCGGCAGAGCGCGCGCAAGGCCTTCTTTTCAATTGGATACATCCAGAGCATGCCCTTGACCGGCGTATCGGCGGTGCTGCCAAGTACGATCATGCGGCCAGTGTGTTTGCGTTCAAGCCATGTGTTTGCCACGGCCCCGACCAGCAGAGTTTGGTGAAAACGATGGAGCGCGCTGCAGCTGATGTAGACATCATATTTGAGGCTCTGACGGGCAAATTCATCTTGCGCCTGCGATGTGCTGAGGTCATGGCCATTGGAACGGCTGGCGAAGTCGGCACCCGGGAACTGTTCTTTAAGCGCTTGACCGAGGCCGTAACTGGGGTTGCCGGAGATTAGGATTTTCATTACTTGAACGGTAGTGGAGTGCTTGTGGGAGTCAATGATTCGCAGTCAATCGGTGCGGTGGTCTGCGAGCTTGCCCAGGCACCCCTCCGGAGTTAGTCAACTGAGGGGCTGCTGCAACCCCTCAGTTGACTAACTCCGGAGGGGTGAATGGTCAGCAAATGGTTGAACATCTACTGGGCCAAATATTAGTTCTCAAAGAACTTCCCCCGAGACGGCCTGTAGATTGCTAATAAACTCTCCTTTCGCCGGAATCGGCACGAATGTTTGGAATGAGCCAAGGAGAGCCCATGCGATGGACTAGAATTGTCACCGGTTTTGCAGTGATTACAAGTATGACCGCCTGCGGGCCGCCAGCGGAGTGGTTCAAAGTCAAACGCAGCCGGACCGACTTCCACAGCAACGTACATCAGACTGAGCACAAGCCTAGCTGCGCGACTGAGGACGACACCTCGGTGGCCTCAGCTGCATCGGTTCGCCATGGGGAGGTGAACGTCGAGCGCGTGTTTCAGCGTGTCGTACGGCGGGACTGTAAGGGTGTGCTAAAAAATGATCAGATTGAAACGGTCAGCTCACCCAATGCCAGCTTCTATATTGAAACGCTCAATGCCGGCGATCATCTCACGGCCGAGGTCAACGATCGGGCGACTTGCAATACAATCATACGCCCGGTCTCAAACGGGCGGATCAAATTTACGGTCGACACTTCCCCGACGCTTTTCTATCTGCACATCAACAAGGACAAAGAAAATTACCTCGACTACCAAGTCACGCTTTGCCCAGAGGCGGGCACTTGTGACAAAGGCGCCGTGGTCGAAAAAGGCACTGTCATTTTAAAAGTAAATTACAGTGAAAAGACGATTCCAGAAACTCAGGAAATCACCGAGACTTGCCCGCAACTGCCGGCGAGCTAGAGTTCAATCTGGCTGCCGATCTCGATCACTTGATCCGGTGGGATCTTAAAAAACTGAGTGGCGCGATACGAATTGCGCGACATGAATGAGAACAAATGCTCACGCCACAGCGCCATGCCGCCGTTGCGGCGGGCGGCGATCAGGGTTTCGCGGCCGAGGAAGAACGTGATTTCTGCCAGCGGAATTTCCAAGCCCTTGAGTTTGATCGCCTCTAAAACTTCTTGAATCGACGGCGATTCGACGAAGCCAAAGTAACAAGTCACACGGTAAATATTGTTCGGAAAGGTTTCGAGCCGGGCGCGGTCGGCGCGCTGCACGCGCGGGACATCGCGGGTGATGAGGCTTAGCAGAATGGCGCGTTGATGGATCACCAAGTTGTGGCGCAGGTTGCGCGCCATCGCGGGCGGGATCATTTCCGGATCCGACGCCATGAAAATGGCCGTTCCGGGCGGGCGAAAGACGTTATCAGGCAGCGGTTCGGCCACGAAGCCGTCAAAGCGGTCGCACTGCGCGCGCAAGCGAATTGCCAAGATCCGGCGGCCGCGTTTCCACGTGGTCATGAGCGCGAAGATAAACAGCGCGATCAGGAGTGGGAACCAGCCGCCGTTTGGAATCTTGACCACGTTCGCGGTGAGGAAAACAACGTCCACGGCCAGCATCAAGCCGCCGAGCAGGATCACGTTGACCGGCTTCCAATTCCAGCGCCTCAGCGCCACGATGGTCGCGAGCACGGTGGTGATAAACATCGTCAAGGCCACAGCGATACCATAAGCACCGGCTAAGTTGCTGGAGGTTTTGAATTCCAGCACCAGCCAAATGGTGGTGATCATCAATCCCCAGTTCATCGCGGGGATGTAGATTTGGCCAATCTCGGCGCTCGAGGTGTGATTGATCTGTAGACGCGGCCAAAAGCCCATCAAAATCGCTTGGCGGGTGAGCGAGAATACTCCCGAAATCAGGGCTTGAGACGCCACCACCGTGGCAAGCGTGACCACGATCACGATCGGGTAAAGAGCCCAATCTGGTGCGAGGTGAAAGAACGGGTTGTCGATTGAGCCCGGCGACTTCATCAGCAGAGCACCTTGCCCGAGATAGTTGAGCACCAGCGCCGGCCAAACCAAGTACGTCCATGCGTTGCGGATCGGACGGCGGCCAAAGTGGCCCATGTCGGCGTACAGTGCCTCGCAGCCGGTGACCGCCAAAAATACGGAACCGAGCGCCCAAAAAACGTGAGGACCGTTGCGCAGAAAAAACTCGGCCGCATAATAGGGATTGAACGCATTGAGAACCGCGGGCGTCTGAATGATTTGCGGAATGCCTAGCGCGGCGATCAAAGCGAGATACACCATGATGATGGGGCCGAAGATAAATCCGATCTTACCCGTGCCTAGCTTCTGAGCATAAAACAACCCGGCCAATATAATGACGGTGATAAATACGATGGAGTCGTGAAAAATCGGCGTCGCGACGTCGAGACCCTCCACGGCCGACAAAACCGAGATGGCCGGAGTGATCATGCCGTCACCGTAAAGCAGTGACGCGCCAAACAACCCAAAGAACATCAACCAACGTTTACGCCCGCCCGAGGTCTTAACCGGACCGACTGCCAACGCGAGCAAGGCGAGAATTCCCCCCTCACCTTTGTTGTCCGCGCGTAGCACGAACAAAATGTATTTAAAAAAGACGATGATGATCAGGGACCAGATGATCAGGGAGATGATCCCGAGCACGTTTTCGGGCGTAACGGCAATGCCGTAGTGATCGGAGAAACATTCCCGCACCGAATAAAGAGGTGACGTGGCGATGTCGCCGAAAACGATTCCTAAAGCTCCGATTGTGAGCGCCCAGAGACGGGACGACTCATGTTGCTTTTGGTCAATCATGGGGGTGAGTCGGTTTTTGCTCCATAAAATGGTCTGTTTCTAGCATGATTATGGCCAGTGTACAGATTGTAATCAACACATCATCGATGTTGGACCGCCGTGAACCTAGACCGTGAGCTCAAACGCTATGTCCGCCAGATTCGGCCCGGGCTCATCGGAGCCACCTCGAACCCCAATGCCAACTTAAATCAATTGATCGAGGAAATTAAGGTCGCCAAACAATTGCGCACGGAGCTGGTGCCCCGTCTGCAAGACTTCCTCTTGACCCGCGACTACGTGAGCGCCCTCACGGAAGCCGGGCTGACTCTAGAGTCGGGTGTCTTTGGCGAGGTATTTCGTCGTCTCGAATACAAGCTTTTACCCAAACCCGTCGAGAGCGCCAGTATCCTGAGCTTTTTATCGCGCATTTTCGATGCTCAAGCCGACGGTGATTGGCTCGAAAAAATCGACCGCGAGCGTTTTGGCGAGTTTTTGACCCTGATCATGCCCGGCCGCGAACAGATCGTTGAAGCACTTGCGCCGCAGTTCTTTATGAGCCTCGAGATTTTGAGCCTGCGCTTGGCGGGACTCGGCTACGACCCCATCGTCACCGAACGCCTGCGCGCGCGCCGCGAATATCAAAACGCGTTCATGGATGTCACCCGGCACGTGCACGCGATGCTCGACGGCAAGGGTGAGGCCGCGATCCCGCTCATCCGCGACGACCTCAAGCGCTGCGCCGACGGCGTGGATTGGGTGCGTTCAAGGCGCGCGACCGATGGCATCTCGCTGGCGCTGACCTATCGTTTGATGAAAATTCAGCAGGTGCTGCGCCGGATGGAGCTGCTGCTCGAAATGATCGAAGCCATCCTCGGTGAGTGGAAGAGCAAGCCGGCCGCCGATTTGTTTTTTGAAATCGTGCTCGCCGAGATCCGGCGTTTCAACTTGCGCAGTTTTTTGGTGCAGAACATCGAGTTGCTGGCGTTCCAAATCACCGAGCACACGGGCAAGGCCGGGGAGCACTACATCACTCGCACGCGCTCGGAGTGGAACACCATGTTCACGTCGGCGGCAATCGGTGGCGCCGTCACCGGCGTGATGGTGATTCTGAAAGTGATCGGTTCGCACCTGCATTTGCCGCCCGGGCCGGATGCTCTGCTCAATGCCATGATTTACTCCGTGGGGTTTATCGTCATTCACACACTCGGTGGCACGCTCGCGACCAAGCAGCCGGCGATGACGGCCTCTACCCTGGCCGCTTCACTCGATGAAGCGAATTCGCAGAAGCGTATGGAGAATCTCAGCGAGATCATCGTCTGCACCTTCCGTAGCCAGCTAATCGCCGTACTCGGGAATTACCTGATCGCCTTTCCAGTCGCGGCCTTCGTCGTCTTGCCGTTCTATATGTCCGGACACCCGTTGATGGGTCATGAAAAGGCGATTGGGATGATCGAGGCCTTGCATCCTTATAAAACTCTGGCGCTCTTGTACGCGGGCATGGCGGGTGTGGGACTGTTCTTGTCCGGCTTGGTCGCGGGCTTCGTCGACAATTGGTACGTGTTCAATCACGTCGGGAGCCGGTTGAAAAATTCCGAAGTCCTGCGCGGTGCCGTGGGTGCGCCCAATCTCGCCAAGACCATACAGTTGATCGATCACAATTTGGGCTTCTGGGTGGGCAATATCACGCTCGGGTTTTATCTCGCCTTCGTCCCGGCGTTCGGTGACGTTTTCGGGCTGCCGCTGAGCGTGCGCCACATCACATTCTCATCCGGGCAACTGGGCGCCGCGCTGGCCACCCTGCATTTTCAAGTGACGCCTGAACTTTTCGCGATCACGGCGATTGGGATCTTCATGTTCGGGATGATGAACTTAGGCGTGAGCTTCACGCTCTCGCTCCTGGTGGCGGTGAAATCCCGGCGCATCAAATTCTCTCAGACGCCAGAATTGTTGCGCCACTTGGGGCGGCGTTTGCGCACGCGCCCGACTGAATTCTTTTTCCCCCCGGCGCAGCCGGCGTCGCTACTGCGGGACAAATAATGAAAATTTGGCGCTTGAACAAGGGCGCGGACCGGCGCTTTCGCCAAGGCCATCCGTGGATCTTTGCCTCAGAAGTCGGGCACTCGATCAAAGAGGTCATGCCGGGTGAGGTAGTTGAGCTGCGCGATTCACAAGATCACTTTCTTGCCTTTGGTTACGCCCATCCGTCGTCACAAATTTGTTTCCGCCGCCTTTCCTCACGCGCGCAAGACCGCGACGTTTTGAGCGCGCGCTTCTTTACCGAACGCCTACGTGCGGCCCGCGACCTGCGGTTGCGTGCGGGTTGGGCCAGTGCCAGTCATCGTTGGTTGTTCGCCGAAAGCGATGGCGTACCAGGCTTGGTGGTGGACGCCTTTTTGCGCAGCGAGGGTGGTTGGCTGGTGGTGGCGCAGGCCTCTACCGCCGGGATAGAGCGTGCACTCCCCGCGCTTTATGAGGCCCTGGAGAGCTTCAAAGCTGAGCTCGGAGACTTCGCCATTGTCGAGGCACCCTCGAGCAAAAGCCGCGCGGCCGAAGGCCTTAAAGTCGGGGAGAAGAAGGTGGTACGAGGCGCCGCCAAAGGCCTCGAAGACGCCGCCATTCGACTGAGCCATGGCTTGAATTTACGCTGCGATTTGCTGCACGGACAAAAGACCGGCTTCTTTCTCGATCAGCAATGGAACGCCGGGGTGCTACGCCAGCTGCTGGCCTGGCACTTCACCGGAGAAAAGCGCGTGGTGCGCGTGCTCGACATTTGTTGCTATGTCGGCCAGTGGTCCGCACACATTGTTGAAGCGCTACATGAGGCGGGAATGCGCGCGGAAGTGACCCTCGCAGACACTTCAAGCACTGCTTTAACTATTGCCGCAAACAATCTGCGCGCACTTGAGGCCGGGGTAACCTTACTGGAAGGCGATGCGCTCACAACGATCGGTGGTTTGCCGGCGGGAGGGTTTGACGTCGTAGTCTGCGATCCACCCGCGTTCGTAAAAAAACGCGCCGATCTCGCCCAGGGTTTACAGGCCTACACCAAACTCAATCGCGACGCGATGAAGACGGTCGTGAGCGGTGGATTGTACGTCGCAAGTTCCTGCTCAGGTCTGGTGAAGGGTGAAGATTGGCGCGAAGTTTTGCTGCAAGCGGGGAGCAAGGCCAATCGCATGTTCAAACAATTGGCTAAGGGCGGGCACGGGCCGGACCATCCCACGCGGCCGGAGTTCCCAGAAGGCGAGTACCTCAAATGCGAAATCGGCCGTATCGAGTATCCCTACTGATGGGCAGAACACTGCTCGCACTCTTATTGTTCACCGCAGGTACGGCCTTCGGGGACGAGATCGTCACCAACTCAGTGCACATGGCGAGTGCTCCCGCATGGGTCAAGCGCACGCGCGTGGATAAGATCATCGATCACATTCAAATGCTGCTCGAGTGGGATATCCGGCGCATCGAGGTGTATTGGTATAAGGATGCAGCAGCGTTTGAAAAAGCGCATACATTAGGACCGGCCGCGATGGCGGTCTCCAGGCAAAGCGACAACACGATTCATCTCGGGCCGCGCGTTGACAGTTCCAATTTCGATGCGGTCTTTGGGCACGAGCTCGTGCACATCATTTCGTACCAGAAATACAAGGGCGCAATCCCAGCTTGGCTCGAAGAGGGCTTGGCCAATCATTTGGCGAAGCAAGGCAAGGTCGACTATAAATGGCTAGCGCGTAAGCCATTCCCGGCCGATGTGCGCAAGCTGGTGCATCCCTTCGACGCCGCGACTTATGATGAAATCCGTTACCACTACGTAATGTCACAAGCCCTGGTGGAAATGATCGCCAGCAAATGCGACCTGGCCAACCTGCTGCGGCTAAGCGTGGGCCGCAACATGGACGATTATCTCGACACCTATTGCGAGATCAAAGACCTCAACGAGGCCTATCGTAAGTGGGTTAAGAAGCACGGCTGAACTGGGCTATAGGTTCGGCGTATCGTAATGATTAGAAATTCATATTTTGCTTATGTTTGGGAACTGGCTAAGGTTCAGCGAATGGCCTTACAAAGGAGATCACTCATGGGTAAATTTCTCGCGCTCGCAGCCTTGTCCTTGATCGGATTCACCAGTTTCGCGGAGACGAAGGTCGCCGGAGGCTCATGCAAGCTCGAAAATTCGGGCGAAATCATCGATCTGGTCAACGTGGACTCCAGCCAGCATTACGGAATGTTCGCGGAAGGCTTCTCAAAAGAGGGTTTTCGCGTTTATTTGAGCGAAAATTTCGCAGACTCCGTCGACATCAATATCCAAGCGGTCACCGGGGCCGGCTACTCGATTGTGCCGCTTTCTTCGTCAGGCCGGACCACAGTGAAGACGGGCATAGTCGTTCCGCGCGCCGGAGCACCGGGAGAGTGGCTGTCCTGCGATTTAATGATCACCCACAAAGCCCCGCGGCCGATCTTTTAGGCCAAATTGGCCAGACCGCAGCATTGACGGACGCCGCCACGCCAAGGTAAATCATTGGTTTCCTTAAAGTCGGGGCGTGGCGCAGCCTGGTAGCGCGTTTGCTTCGGGAGCAAAAGGTCGCTGGTTCGAATCCAGTCGCCCCGACCATTTACAGAAGAACTGAAAATCCCGAATTCCACTTTCAGGTTCTACGGTTCTACGGTTCTACGGTTCTACGGTTCTACGGTTCACCTGAATATTTCGTGAAACTTTACGAAATGTGGTGGGTGTGCTTCTCGTTTGCTTCTTCAGAAAAGGATAAAAATGACACCTAACATGCGTGTCGCGTGCTATGCGCGCGTCAGGTCATCACGTGGGCCAATGTGCGCACAACTGCCGCCAAAAATATTATCCACGCGAGTCTCGATAAGAATTGAGACCTTTGCTGCCATGATAGTCCTAGCTTAGAAAAATCAGCGTTTGCGAAATCAACGACTTCAGAATCAACAACGTCTGCCCTAAGAATATTTACGAAGGTCTTTGAAATTTTAGTGATTCCAGGCTTTGAAAATGGCTTTGTATTTATCGAAAAAGAATTTGCTCCAGCTTCGATTCGCAACCCGAAGACCGGCCGCTTTGATCCAATAATTTTTTGATAGGTAACTGATGTAATTTCCGTTAATTTAACTTTGCCCTTCTGGAAGGGGCCGATCGAGTAAATAAGGTAATCATCGAAAAAAATGACTCGAAAAGATCTGAGCCAGTATAAAAACAAGGGAAAATAGGCAAGCACAAAGGCCAAAGATAACTGGGGCGTTTTTATCAGTACTGAAATTCCTAGCATCCACGGCACTGATAGCACTAAGACAAAAGGCAGGTTGCTTTGAATATCCGACCGGCTCGTAATTTTTAATCCCATCTCGACATCCTGGAATAACATGAGCATATGCTCAAGAAGTTTGGACGAAAGCAGCGCAGTTATTTATATTTTGTTTATCTTGAATGGGCCCAAAAGCTTTATGCGCTCTGAG
>JAYWAE010000291.1:0-4416 GCA_043782715.1 Pseudobdellovibrionaceae bacterium
GCCGCTTTGAGCGGAACCATGTGATCGATCTGCACCAGCTTGGCGTCGGTGAATTCTTTGCCGGTGTAGGGATCAACCCAATCGCCCTTTTCGACGTAACACGGATCGGCCGGAAAGACCGCGATCGGTGCTTTCGTCTCGCGCCGCAAAACCAATCCCCGGGTCGTGAGACAGGTCGGTTCACTGGCGGGATCGATCCAAACTCCAAAGTGATGGTTGCGCACATATTTTTCCGCCGGCGCCGGTGGTGCGACATCATGCTCAGTCCAGGCTTGCAGATCCAATTCGGCCGTCACAGCTGGCGGCTGAGTGATCTCGAAGTACTTATTTCCCGCCAGATGGTCGGCCGCAAACGCCGATGAACAGAGAAGAAGACCAAGTAGACCTACGGTAAAATTCCTCATGCAAACGCCCCCTCGTTAGAAACAGTGCATAAATTTCACGGCCTTCTGTCAATGAATCGCCTGTCAGTATTCCATCGAAAACCCTGACAATGTGGATATGCCTTGTGGATATCTTTTTACGCGGGGCACAGTTCGGATGCGCAGTTAGGATTGGCTAACTCGACAACCGACCGACTATATTCCCGCGAAATCGAACTCTTAAAAGGGGCCTTCTGATGTCCACAGCGTGTTTGGTGTTGTTGTCGCTTTCCACACTCTTAACATTCAACGCTTACTCACAAGAGCTACCGACCCTTGCCGCGGAACGCTCAAAAATCACGATTCCTGCTTACACCGCGGGGGACCGGCAAACGGTTGCCGATCAAGCGGTTGTTCTTTTGCGCGACATGTATGTGAATCTCGACGCCAAAAAGAAGGACTTTGGATACGATCCGATCCCGCAGCTTCTGCAGATTCAAAAAAATGCGGCGACGATGGCCGACGGCGAGTTTCACGATCAGTTGAATACGCTGTTCAACGGACTGCGCGACTATCAGCACACAAAATATTATTATCCCCGCCCGCGCTTTTGTTATGAGTCGGACCTATCGGTGTATTTCGATTACTATTATGCGGCGGGCGGCGAGCGCAAAGTTGGAGTCACGGGGATCGACGCCAGTCGCGCGGCGCGGATTCCCGATCTTACCAAAATCACGCTTGGTGATACGCTGATCGAATTCAGCGGGCGCGATCCGCAGCTGGTGCTGGCGGAGCTCGGACACACTGAGCCGGGTTCGAATCCGGGTTCGCAAGAGCGGCGCGGGTTGTTCATCCTCTCGGATCGGCCGCACAAATGGGTGGCGGTGCCGTTGAATGACTTTGAGGACTTGAAGCTGCAACGACCCGATGGCAGCCAGTACTCAGTGCGTGTGCCTTGGCTTGAGGTCATCCCGGGGAACTGTCTTAGCGCGAGTGAGGAGCCGGCGCGCGCGCGAATGAATCCGGCTAGAGACGAACTGAAAAATCCCAGGGCCGGTCACTTCTCGCATTTGTCTGCCACTAAAGCCCGCTCGTCTACAGGTGGCGTTCTCGCACCGCAAGTTCCGGTGGCGGTCGTACTGCAGACGCCGGTCGTGATCGCGGAACCGGCGGATCTGTCCAATATGATCGACACTCAAATCGACGTCGTGCACTACAAGACCGTGCGCAATGCCTGGGGAAATTTCGGCGTGATTCGCATCACGATGTTCCAAGCCGACGGCAACGTGACGATTGATTCGGTCGTGCGCGGTCTGGTGCAAAAGGAGTTGAAGGATACCGATGGTTTGATTTTCGACGTTCGTGGCAACCCCGGGGGCTGGTTGAATGAAGGGGAAATGCTGCTGCAGTATTTTTCCGCGAAAAAAATCGAAACCTTGGATTTTCAACTGCGCACGACTCAAGCCAATCTTGCGTTTTTAAAAACGACTTGGCCGGAAGATGAGTTTTCCGGGTTACTCGAAAAAGCAAAGGCGGCCGGACTGCCCTATTCTTATTTAGGAAAGATCACGAGTGTGGCCGACGCCAATTCGACCGGCCGGATCTACAACAAGCCAGTGGCCGTACTCACCGACGGCGGTTGCTATTCGACGTGCGATGCCTTTAGTGCCGGAATGCAAGACGCAGGGCTGGCTGAACTTTGGTCAGCCGACGAGCGCACGGGCGGCGGGGGCGCGAATGTCATTCATCAAAATGAATTTCTCGCTTGGTCGAATGCGAATCCGCCGCTCGATGAAAACGGGAAGCACCTGTTCGTAAAACTGCCCGGCGGACAAGACATGAAGATTGCCTGGCGCCGGGCGGTGCGCATCGGGCCGCATGCGGGACAGCTGATTGAGGATGCGGGAGTCGTGGTGGAGCATCGGCTACGGCCTTCGCAGAATGATTTGGCTCACTACGACACGGACACGCTCGCCCTCATCACGGCCGATCTCATGAAGGGGCGTAAACCTAATCAATAGAATTTAGCGATGTAGTACTCGTCGCGGTAAGCCCCGTCGATGAGGGCGGCGTGGCGGCGGAGGCCCTCGATGTGGAAGCCGCATTTTAGATAGAGATCGAGTGCGCGGGGATTGTCGGTGCGCACACCGGCTTCGATTTTCGTCAGTCCGGTTCGTACGGCGTGCGCGTCGAGGCCGCGTAAGAGTTCGCGGCCTAGGCCTGTGCCCCAGTATTCTTTGAGCGTCATCAATATGAAGTAGCCGACATGCTTCATCCACGGGTGATCGGGAAATGCGCGAAAGCACATCAGGTAGCCTTTGAGCGCATTGCCGTCGAGCGCACCCAGATAGAGCCTTTCACCGGTGTCGGCGGCGGACTCCCAGCGTGCGCCGATCTCGTCGGCGTTCGCTTCGGGTTGGCCCGGATAGCGCAAAGTGTGACTCGACTCGGCCGCCACCGTCTTCATAAACAAATTAAATTGAGTCGCGTCCGTGCGGCGCAGAGGGCGGATGGCCAGCGCGCGCCCGTCCCGCAGGCGGGTAGGTTCGATCAATGCGGCCTCACATGATTCTCCAGACCCAACAAATTCATCTCACCCTCGTCAGCGGTCGCGCAGTTTCGCCGGCCTTTGAGAAATTAGAGCGAGCTGTGGAAATTCAGGCAAATGAATTTTAACAATATTCGGCAAAGTGCAGCGCGCTAAAAAGGCACATCGGGAATACTTAATCTTCGATATAAATGGAAGTTTGCGCGGCCTTTCCGGCGCGGCGGTAGTGGATGGTGAAGCGGTCCTGCACGGGGAGCGTGGCGAGAACAGCCATGGCGGCGGTTGGTGTTTGAATGCTGTAGCCGTTGACCTCATTGATTTCATCGCCAGTGCGGAACCCGGCGGCGAAAATCGGGCTGGTGGGCTGCAATTCGGCGATGCGGTAGCCGTCGTGGGTGGCCTCCACGCCGACGTCTTTTAAACTGGCTTGAAGATCGCTGGCAAACTCCAATGCTTCTGAACGCTTAACGGTGTAGGCGCCGGGGCCTTTTGCGCGTACGTGAAGTTTGGAGTGGGGGACGGGTTCTTTTGGAGACTGCACCGGCGCTGTGGTTTGGGCTGGTCCTATTTGCAGGTTCTTAAGCGTGCACGCTGAGGGTTCTTTTAGCGCACAACCTTTTTGAAAGGCGGCAATTGCTTCTGGCCGTCGTGCCGGAGTTTGCCAAAGGCCGGTGCCGAGTTGCACGCAAGAGCGGGCTTTGTTCTGTTTGAAGCATTCGTCGTGCAGAGTTTCGCCGGTCGTGGCGTGAAGCATGAAAATTGGAATTAAAAGCGTCCATATCATGTTTGATTAATACCCGATTTGGCCAGTTTACTATCTATGCCGGATGGCTTCGACGACGTTCATCTTCGCAGCGTGCATGGCGGGAATTAGCCCGGCAACGGTGGCAAAAAACATAGTCGCGCCGATCAAGATGAAATACCGGTCGAACGAAAATATTGGATGCACGATGGTCGTCAGTTTGAATTGATTGACGACAAAGTCGGTGCCAAGAAACGGGCGCAGGTCGAATCCTGCATGGTGATGATAAGATACCGCCGCGACACCGATCAAAGTTCCAATGCCCGCAGCCAACACGCCGATCAACGCGGCTTCGATCAAAATCAGCGCGCACACGCCCATTGGGGTTACGCCCAATGCGAGCATCACGCCGAACTCGCGCGTGCGTTCAAAAACGCTCATCAAAAGAGTGTTGACCACGCCGAATGCGGTGACCCCGAAGAGCACGAGAGAAATCAAAAGCAGAGTGGCTTCGTTGAAGGTGACCATGCCCGCAAGTGGCGGCACGGCCTCGCGCCAGGTGGTGAGTTTGAGGCCGCTGCCGACGTTGCCCATGCCTTTCTCGAGTGCGGCCCGGGCGCTGCTGACCGAGGCGGTGCCAGGCAACTTGACCGCGATCTCGTGATCGCCGGTAATCGCCCCGATTTTACGCACGCAGCTGAGTTGGGCGAAGGCAACGGAGCGGTCGAATGCGCGCGAACCTGTGTCGAAGAGCCCGCGCACGC
>JAYWAE010000292.1:0-4410 GCA_043782715.1 Pseudobdellovibrionaceae bacterium
CAGGTCAGACCCTTTTCCGTAATGGCGGCGAAGATCTTCGCCAGCTCGTGGTGATGGAGCAAGAGTTTGCGCACGCGCTCGGGCTCGTGGCCGTTGTAACTTGAGGCCATGTAGACGCCGATGTGCGCTTTTTGCAAAAAAGCTTCGTGGCCGCGAAAGGCGACGTAGGCATCTTTGAGCGAAACCTGTGCATCACGCAACGACTTCACTTCACTGCCCGTGAGCACCATGCCGGCTTCGAAGACTTCGATGATCTCGAAGTCGAAGCGCGCCTTCTTGTTGTCGGTGATGATCTTGATCCCGACGTTGGGGGTTCCGCTCACTGGTTCACCTTTAAGTACAAATCCACGAATTGCGCTGGACTAAGTTCCTCGGCGCGCGCCTTTTCGGAAATCCCGAGGCCTGCGAAAACCGCGGGCATGCGCTCGAGCTTTGACTTATCCACCACAGTCTTCAGATTTTTCAACAAAAACTTACGTCGGAAGGCAAACCCTGCCTTCAGAAACGTCAGGAAGCTTTTGCCCATCGAAGCGCCCGGCCGGCGCTCAAAATAAAGCACCCGGCTGGCGATCTTGGGCGGCGGAAAAAAGTCACCCGGTGAGGCATCCGCCACCCGGCGCATGGAAAAATGCAACTGCGCCATCACGGACAACAAGCCATATTCTTTGCTGCGCGGCTCGGCCATTAGGCGCTGTGCGACTTCCTTTTGAAACATCAAGATCATGTGTTTCAACGGCCGCGGGCCGAAGCAGCGGTCGATCACCAGTGACGTCGAAATTTGGTAGGGCAGATTGCTCACCAACAAAGACGGTTCGCGCAGCTTGAGCGATTCCCAATCCAACTTGAGCGCATCGGCGTCGATCACCTCAAGTTCGCGGCCGCGCCAGTGCTCCACCAGGTCGGAGTCGAGTTCGATCAAGCGTGGGCAAAGTCCTGCCGTAAGAAGTGGCTCAGTGAGTGCGCCCAAGCCCGGACCGATCTCGATCAGGTCTTTGAATTCATGTACGCGCACCGCTTCGATGATTTTCTTGATGACATGCGGATTCACTAAAAAATTTTGGCCGAATGCTTTCTTAGGTGTGATCCGCATTTCCTGCAGCCGGGCTTTGAGGTCGAAAGTGGCGCTCATATCCAATCGCCCGGTAAGGACGCCGCAGTCGGACTGAGATCTTGCGCCGACGATTCGCCCGCGTTCAAACGGTACAAACCTGCTAGGCCAATCATGGCCGCGTTGTCCGTGCAGTAGCGCAGCGGCGGGAGCGCAAGAACAGCGCCTTTCTCGCGCGCCAGCTCTGCGGCTCGTGCGCGCAAGCGCGAATTGGCGCTGACGCCGCCGGTGATGGTCCAATTTTTCAAGCCATGGGTAGCGGCCGAAGATGCGAGCTTTACAAGAAGCGCATCGACGATCGCCTCTTGATAGCTAGCACATAAATCATGTTTACGCGCCTCACGCTCAGCGGCGCTCATGCTCTCGAGTTGGCGCAGAGCCGAGGTCTTCAATCCTGAAAAACTAAAATTCAACTCGCCCGGTAGCGCGCGCGGAAATTTGAATGCTTTGATATCGCCACCCACGGCGGCTTGATCGACGGCCACTCCACCGGGAAACCCGAGGCCCATCATTTTCGCGAATTTATCAAAGGCCTCACCGGCCGCATCGTCGACGGTTTGGCCAAGCAACCGGTAGCGCCCGGGCTTCTCGCACAGATACAAATGCGAATGCCCGCCACTCACCGCAAGCCCAAGAAACGGAAAACCAAATCCTGCCGGCGGCCCATAAGCCGAATCGCGCAGCAGCGCCGCCAAGAGATGGCCTTCTATATGATTAACGGCGACATAGGGAATCCCGTGCACCAAACTCAAGGTCTTCGCCGTCACCACTCCCACCAGCAAGGAGCCAATCAAGCCTGGCCGCGAAGTCACGGCGACACCCTTGATTGCACTCCACTCAACGCTCGCTTGCGTCAGCGTCTTTTCAATTAATGGCAAAAGAGTTTCGGTATGCCGGCGGCTCGCGACCTCGGGCACCACGCCGCCGAAGGGCCGGTGCGAGTCATCTTGATTGGCGGAGTGGAGCGCGCGCACTGTACCTTGCCCATCGAGCACAGCGACGGAAGTGTCGTCGCAACTAGTCTCGATGGCGAGGATCATTTGAGTGTTTTCATGCGCAGGATGGCCTTTTTGGCCTCCTTCGACTTGGGATACTTCGCGGCCACTTCTTCATAGAAGGACTTGGCTTCGTCTTTCATACCCAACTCTTGGAAGCAGACACCGATTTTATAAGTCGAATCGGGATACAGTTTTCCCTTAGCATTGCCATCGCGATATTTTTGATACTTAAGGATCGCCTCTTTCCACTTATGGGCGTTGAACAGATCTTCGCCATCGTCGAACGCCGTGCGCAGTTTACCGCCTGAAGCGGCTTCTGGCTGCGTCAGCTTTTGCGGCGCAGGCTCGGGCTGCGGCGCCATCTTAAGTTTGTTCACTTCTCCAGCCAGTTCGGTCACTTGCGCTTCGAGCTTTTTGATTGCCTCTTCGTAAGCATTGAACTTCTGATCGATGATCTGCGTATTCTTGTTTACAGCTGCGCGGTCGTTGGTGGCCGCCGTGTTCAACTGTTCAATTCGGTTTTCTACCGTGTCCACACGGCCACCCATGGTGCGCATCGACTCATCATACTCTTCGAACTTATAGGCCGTGGCCGGCGCTTTTTCTTTATACGGTTTCTCCGCGCGCTGCTGACCGGTGGTTTGCTTTTGCTGAACCTGTTCGCCCTGCTCAGCTTCGAGTTCGGCGCGCGTCTTCAAGCAACCGGTCATTCCCATCGTCCAGCCTACCGACAACACCAACAAAATACGTATGAGGATCATGGCAGAGAATCTCCCGTTTGAAATTTCTTGAGTCGAGTGGCGTTTTCCGCGCGCTCGGCGTACTGCTGAGCCAGTTTAAAATATTTTTTGGCGCCGTCGTTCTCGTTGTCTTTCCAAGATTGCTCGCCTTTGCGGAAACTCTCTTCGGCTTTGTTCCAGTAGCCAGTGGCGTATTGGGCGCTGTCGACCTCTTGAGCCGCGCGCACAGCCGCGCGCGCCAGCGTGTAATCCTCGTAAGGAGGCGGCCCCACCGTCACGCAACCGGCAAAGCCGACCGCGAGCAGCAGGCTACTGGCCCAGCGGAACGAAGTTGGCGCGGCGGTTTTTGGCATGCGCATCTTCACTATCACCTGTCGCGATCGGTTTTTCTTCGCCGTAACTAATGATGGTCAGGCGTTTCGAATCGATGCCCAAACTGACCAAGTAATTCTTCACGGCCTTTGCGCGACGTTCCCCTAAGGCCAAATTGTACTCGACGCTGCCGCGGCTGTCACAATGGCCTTCGATCTGCACGGTGGATTTAGCGTTGCTTTTGATCCATTCGGCGTTTTCGCTCAGCTGTTTGCGCGAGCTCGGTGTCAGCGTGGAGGAATCGTATTCGAAATTGACGGTCTTGAGGCCGGCGATCTTTCCGCTGTCGCTGCCCGTGGCATCAAACGACATATCCTGAGAGCCGATGTTGGTATCCATGGCGCCACCCTCGGCACCACCCACGGGACCTTCCGGCGCTTTTTTCTTAGCAGTCGCGCACGAGAGTATCAGCATTGAGGCTATGGCGACCGTAAAGAATGAAAAGCGCTTGAGCATGATGCATCTCCTTATAGATGTAGACCCCGATGATTGTAGGTAACCCTGTACTTATGTCCAGGGTTACCGCTAGGCACCATTCAGAGAAGCACCCGAAAATCGGATCTTTACTGGAGGCCGGCGCTCGCCTGATTGGGCAACTTGGTTTGCGGGACCGAGAAGTTGGCGCGGCGGTTCTTGGCGTAGGCTTCCTCGGTGTCACCGATCGCAATCGGCTTTTCTTCGCCGAAGCTGATGACGGTGAGGTTGTCCGCGTTTACGCCCAAGCCGACCAAATAATTTTTGACCGAGAGTGCACGGCGCTCACCCAAAGCCAAATTGTACTCGACGCTACCGCGGCTGTCGCAGTGGCCTTCGATTTGAACGATGGTATTGGCGTTGCGCTTGATCCAGGCCGCGTTTTCCGACAGCGTCTTGCGCGCATCTGCGCTCAGCGTGGATGAGTCGTAGTCGAAATGAACGGTGTGCAAGCCGGGAATCGAATCACTGTCAGAACCCTCGGGCTTGAAATTCATTTCGGTCGACGAGATGGCCGGACTCATCGCCCCGCCCTCGGTGCCGCCGATGGGACCTTCTGGAGCTTTTTTCTTGGGAGCCGCGCAAGCCAACAAAACCGACGACACGATCAGAACCACACATAGGGATAGATTTTTTAACATATTGCATCTCCTTTGAAGACGGACCTTCCTATCTTAGGAAGGTCCACTTCGAAGTCCACGGATGTCGCTTAGCAACA
>JAYWAE010000293.1:0-11687 GCA_043782715.1 Pseudobdellovibrionaceae bacterium
TATCTCGGTGCTTCAGAAGGTACCACGGCCGAGGCGGCGGGCACGGAGAGGCCGCAAAGCAATATCGATACGTCTACCGAAGCACCCCTGCTAGAGGCCAAAAGCTTGGATGTTTTTTATGGTTTTGCGCAGGCTTTGTTTTCAGTTTCGATTAAAGTTTATGCGCAAAAAGTTGCGGTTATCTTGGGAACCAACGGATCTGGAAAATCAACCTTGCTCAGGGCACTCAGTGGAATTGAAAAACCTAGATATGGCGAGATTTTATTCCGTGGTGAGACGGTTCCCCTGGGATGGCCCGAGGTCGCTGTTACCCGTGGTATTCAATATGTCCCACAGGGTCATGTTATCTTTCCAGAATTGTCAGTAATGGAAAATTTAAAAATTGGAGCTTATGCGTTTAGACGGACGCATGAGTTCGATGAGGGCCGAGGCCTTGAAAAAGTCCTACATTATTTTCCGCAATTGAAAGAGCTGATGAAGGTGCAGGCCGCGAGCTTGTCCGGAGGTCAACAGCAGATGTTGGCTATTGGACAAGCCATCATTGGGCGGCCGCAGTTACTTTTACTGGACGAGCCTAGTTTAGGACTCTCACCGAACATGGTGGATTTCCTATTTGCAGTCATCTTGCGAATTAGCAGAGAGGAAAAATGCTCGGTGCTTATTGTCGAGCAGAACGTTGCCAAGGCGCTTAGCGTGGCCGACTATGTGTACATGCTGAGTTCGGGCGTTTTGGTGGGCGAGGGGAATAAGAGACAATTTTCGGAAGAGTCCATAAACAAGAATTTGGGATTCAGCTAATTGGATGTGGAGGAAGTAGTGATGGAGATGAATCCGGAATTGAGATCGAAAATTAAATCGATGCGAAATTTGTCCCAACTATTGGATATTAATATTGCGCAATACGGTGAATACAATCAGGTCATTGAAGGTAGTCGAGAGATCTCAAATCTTCAGGTCAAGTCACAGGCGTCGTCGATTGCAGCCTGGCTTGTTCGCGCAGGGATAAAGCATGGCTCCCGAATTGCCATTTGCCTGGAAACTAGGATGGAAGCCTTTTCTCTTTGGCCAGGCGTCTGGAGAGCTGACGCCACGATCGTATCGTTACATTACAAATTGGGATCGGACCAGATCGCGAGCATCCTTTCTTCGAGCAACTCAGAGATTTTTATCACCGACGTCAAACGGTGGAATACCTTAAAAGAAGTTCTTAAGGGGTTGCCACAAATTAAGGTCGTGCTCCTTGATGGAATTCACAAAGGTTGTATCGAATTTGGTGAGTTGACACAAAGTAAGGCCGGAGACTTGCCCCCGCAGACTGGCGAGGTGAGTGACTGGGCTATTCTCTTTTTTTCGAGTGGTAGCACAGGTCAGCCCAAAGGTATTGTTCAAACGCACAAAATGCTTAGGTCATTGATTTACAATTACCATCTCGCGCGCGAAGCTCAAACTCACCCGGACTATTTGGTCAATCTCACCGTGCCTTGCAAAGCACTTTACAATTCGCCTCTAGGTCATGGGGTATCCGGCATGATAATTTGCGCCGGACTTGCTGCGGGCGTCATCTTTGTAATTCAAAATGGCATTGATGTAGAAGAATCTTTTAGATTGATTGAACGGCACGGAGTCAACGGGATGTGGGCGGTGCCGACCATACTCGCAGCCTTTCTAAGTCATCCAGATGCAAAAAAATATAATCTCGGCAGTATGAAAAATTGGATAACGGGCGGCGCTCCAATTTCGCACCACCGGATTTTGGCCTTTGAGGAGGCATTTCCCGGGCGCGTGATTCCGGGCTATGGCATGGTGGAATCAACAGCCCTCGTGACATTCGAGCCAATGGATCAACCCCATGTGGCCAACAGTTGCGGAAAGGTTGTTCCCGAAATGAAAATCGAAATTAGGGATCCCGACGACCACCCCGTTCCAGATGGGGAAACCGGGGAAATTTGTATTCAAGGCGAAATGGTTTCTCCAGGCTATCTCGATCTTCCGGAAGAGTCCGCACGCACTTTTCGCGACGGCTGGCTTCACTCAGGAGACCTTGGGCATATTGATAAGGCTGGAAACGTTTTTGTCTCCGGTCGAATTAAGAATATGATTATACAAGGCGGCACCAATGTTTACCCGGTCGCGGTTGAAAGGGTTCTCGAGAGCCATCCGGAGGTAAACGAGTGCTCGGTAGTAGGGCTAAGGGATTCCATATTGGGGGAAAGAGTCACAGCTTTTGTTTCATTGAAGGCCAATTCCAAATTGAGTACTGGGCAATTGGTGGAATATTGCACGGCTCGCCTTGCGGCATTTGAAGTCCCTCGTCAGATTGTCCTCTTGGACTCATTGCCGCGAAACCACGCTTCAAAAATTGATATTCTTACGTTGAGGAATTGGACCGCACCCGAATCTAGTACGGGTTTGGCAGTGCAATTGGCGGGTCAAGCTCCTTCGGAGCGGCGAATGAATTTGAGTGAGGTCGTGGGGTCAATGGTCGCGAAATCACTAGGAGTGGCGATTTCATCCCTCAATTTCGATGAGCCTTTGATGAAGGCAGGCCTATCCTCTCTTGCAGCAGTTGAGCTTTCGATTGCTCTGAGCAAGCTCCTGGGCAAACGAGTGCCGGAAACTCTTATTTTCAGCTATCCAACCTTAAATAAAATTATCGATCACCTTGTTCAATTTTGTTCGACTAGAAATAAATAGGGGATTTATGTGACGACGAACGGCGGGTCCAAGGAACAAATTAACATCGCTGTTGAAAAAAACGGTTTTCCTATCGTGAAAACTCAGGATTGGTCTCCGAACGTCTCCAAGACCTATTCCTGGGTGCTTTCTCAATTGCTGTGCTATCAGAACGAATTTTTGGCGGTGATGGGCCCTTCTGCCATTTGCTAAAATGGTTTTCGATTTTGAACTTTGGATTGAGAGAGCCAAGATATGCGATATCGGGTGGTCCGTGTTTCACGCTTTGTCGAACGGGTAGCCACCCTCGCTGCAGTTGAACTAAAACAGCCCTATGACGCTTTCTTGTCAGCAGCTTTGGCAGGGGCCGATGGAGTGTTGATTTGATAGCGGTATGGCACGAAGGGCAACACAACCTGCTGGATAATTAGATTCGAATTGTTGTACATGGTATCATCGATGCCGAATTCAGTTACGGGTTTTTCTGGATACTTATATGTACCAAACATAACATCCCAAATCGGAAAGACGTCGGCAAAATTGTAAGTCTTCATATGCCCACCTTGGTAAAGAAGCTCATGGTGAAGCGTATGGACGTTAGGAGTATTCAAAACCTTGCAAAACCATGTTTCTTTTTTGGGGATGTTCAAACCAGAATGGCATAAGGATCCCGCAAGAGCAAAATCGAGCAACCAATAAAATACTACGGCAGAAGGTGTCAGGCCTAACATCCATACGATTGATACGTCCACGGCCGCCTGGAATAAATAGACATCAACTACATTTGACCTAGTTCCTGATATAGCTGAGAGTTCCTTTGTAGAGTGGTGCGCTCTGTGAAATTTCCAGAGTGGCAACCACCCATGTTGAAGGCGATGATGCCAATAAGTTTTAAAGTCTAGTACCACACACGCGAGAACAGCCTGTACTACATAAGGCCAACTACCAATCCCTAAGTTGACCGGGAATGGATTGGAATAGGAAAAAAGAAGAATCGGCCCAAGTAAAGCCCTCAAGTAGTCATATGAAAGACTTTCGAGATTCTCCTTACCCGTAAATGAGGCCATGTTCTCTTTGTTCATGTACTCGAGGACCATAATCGAAGCCATGCAACCGAAGTACAATGACAGCCAGCCACCAGATTCGTGAAAAACTCCGCTGACAAAGAGTAGAGTCAGAGCCATGGTGGCAAGTCTCACGGCCTTGAATATTCCAGAGTCCGGCACGTAATTGATAACTAAAATCACACCAATGAGGGCCGCCAGAGTAACGACGGGAGGCATTTTGACTTGAAAATGAGCGTAAAAACTCAAAGCCCAGAATCCAATGGGTATGCATGTAAGGAGAGCGCTTAAACCCATGCGCTTTAACATTCCCAACGACTCGCTGACATAATAACTGGCAGAGAATACTAGTGCACACACGGCACTCATCTGCCAGAACATTTCAGGTTTCATTTCAATCCCGTACATGGCATGTCCTCCCGAACATTTAGTATGTCAATTCAGATCGGCAATAAATGGGGTTTTCTTTATTATTTCTGTCGAGCTATGTCCTTTTGGAAATGTAGCCGCGTAAATTGAGTTCTAATGTTCCTTTTCGAGACATCGGCCAGTACCTAGCTGGTCGGCGAGTGACCCCCGGACCCCGGCCGTGGCGGGTCCATTCGCTCAGAGCCGGGGCTGGATCACGACTATCGAGGCAATTTCGGCGGGTGCCCACTCTCGACGTCTGCGAGAAGAATCCGACGTGTGACGACGAGTGGGATCTTGTCCTTAATCGGATCGAGGAACTTAGCTCTGACTTTATCCGCGTTGACGTCGAAATAATGCTGGAGCGCGGCCCGGTCGCGCAGATAATAGTGCGCCGTTACCAGTACCACGTCTTCGCTCCGATTCTCGTACTTGTTTTCCCGCAGCCAGCGCCCCGCAAATTGAAAGCCCTTCGGGTCGCTGTTGACTCCGTCGTCCATGTGTTTGTCGAAAAGACGGGTGAACTCCTGATAATGCTGCTTCGGAATCTCAAAATTGACCTCGTAAAGAACCATGGATACTCCTTAGCAGAAATTAGAAAATCGATAAGCAATTCTGTCCATTACCCAAAAAAATATCAGTCGAATTCAAACGCTTTGACATTAGGTGCCTAGGGATAGAGTTGAATTTCTCCAGCCACCCTCCCAGCACCGCCGGCTAAATGTACATCCCCAGAAACTCGATGTATTTTGAGGTCATCTTTTGAATGTCGGAAACCGAGAAATAAAATTTGTCGTATTCAATGCGCAGTCTTGCACCGCCACCAAATGGGTCAACAATCACTCGCATGTTCAGCGGAAAATGATGTTTATCGCTGAAAAATCTAACCGATACTTTTAATTCATCTTCCTCGCGCCCAATCGCCCTGGTGTTGTGAAAGTACGTGAAATTGAATGAAGCAAAAAACAAATCCGTTTTAAGATTCTTAGTGATTGCGGGCAGCGGGATATCGGAGAATGGTTCAGTACTAATCAAAGTTTTTTGAACGGCTTGAGCCTGCAACCGCTTGTTGTCAGGTTCAAGCTTGCAATAAAGGGGAACGAAATTCCAAAATAGTCCCTGGGCTTTCAAGGGATCGGTCAGTCTTCCCTTGCGGCCGTTGCAAAGTACGCCCACGATTGGACTGGCTTGTCTGCTTTCTTGGCCAATTAAGTCGAAGTAAGCGCTCAGGAACACCGACTTTAGAGAAATGCCAAGATCCCGCGCCAGCAAGCGCAGTTGATCGAAAGCTGGCAGCTGTAGAGTGACTGGCTCATAGGGGCCAACTAAAGACACCCCTCTTTTCTTTGCAATGACCGTGGCATCACTGTCCTTAAGATAATCCTTCCAAAATCTGTCGCTTTGTTTCTCAAGAAGGGTCTCACGCTCGAGGGCGACATATTCCTTAAACGTATTCACACTTGAATCAGCCGATGGACGACCGCCATTTCTCAATTCTAGATAGGCCGCAAACATGTCATTGTTGAATTCAATGTTTCCCCAGCCGTCGCAAATGGCATGGTGACATGAAAACAGAACTCCAACCTCTGACTCAGACTTTTGAAAGAAAATAAAGCGGTATGGCAATTCACCGAGATCTATAGCGAACCCTTTTATGCGGTCCTCGTTCACATAGTTTTCGATATAAGAATCCTGCTCTTTTACACTTAGATTGCGCAAATCATGAGACAAAAGTGCGTTGGCCCTTTGCTTTTCATCAAGCGCAGAGAGCAGTACTTGCAAATATTCACCTGATTTCGCATGTACAAACATGGTCCTAAAAACTGGGTGCCTCGCAATCATCAAGCTGACTGCCTGGCGCAGATTGCTCAGAGACAACTGCTTGTCTTCCACCGTGAAGACCTTTTGGAAATGATATATTCCTTCACGCCTTTCGTCGGCGCTGAACTGGCGGATAATTAAATCCTGCATTCCGGTCACGGGGTAAATGTCCTCGGCGTTTTTAGGAACGTATTCAAGTTGCTCCCGAGGGACACTAATGAGACTGACATTTGGCGGCCCACCTGCGTGATCAAGGGAAGCGCTCGCTACTTTTTTTGCGAGTGCATCGATCGTTGGGAACTGCAAGACGTCCAAAGGACTTATTGCCAGGCCAAGCTTTCGCGCCGCCATCGCAATTTGAATGGAGCGCATGGAATCGCCCCCCAAAGAAAAATAGTTATCAAAAAGGCCAATCGGCGAACAACCTAAAACGCCTTGCCAGATGGCCGCCAGGACCTGTGCGGTCTCACCCAGTGGAGCCGAAAACGAATTGTCGGCGCGAGTTGAAGTCTCGGGAGAGGGTAGAACCTTGCGATCAACCTTTCCGTTGGGACTTAACGGCATGGCCTCTAACACCATAAATATCGAAGGAACCATAAATTTTGGCAACTTTGATTCCAACTCTGTTTGCAAGCGATCCCTATTTAGACTTTCGCCCTCTCGCAGAACAATGTAGGCGACAAGTTGGGCTTCGCGATTTGCCGTTGAATGCGCAACGACTGTCGCATTTTTTATGGCGGAGTGTTCGCATAATGCGAGCTCTATCTCACCAAGCTCAATTCTTAATCCGCGAATTTTGACCTGATGGTCTAAACGGCCCAGATATTCAATGTTGCCGTCGGGAAGGAAGCGGCAGAGGTCGCCGGTCTTATACAACCGAGAACCTGGGCTAGAGCTCATTGGATTAGCAATAAACTTTTCAGCCGTAAGTTCAGGCCTATTCCGATAACCCTCTGCCAGGGCCACACCGCCTATGTGGAGCTCTCCCGGAATCCCAACGGGAACCGGCAATTGAAAGGGGTCGAGAATGTAGAGTTGAACGTTAGCAATTGGCTTACCAATGGGCACGATTTTTCGGTGATAGTCCCTGGAACACGCCCAATAAGAGACATCGACGCTGGCCTCAGTAGGACCATACAAATTATGCAGCTCCGAATGACAAGAAGAAAAAAACATCTGTTGAAGATCATAGGGCAAGGCTTCACCGCTACAAATGACACGTTTCAGTGGCTTACACTTTTTTATCTCCGAACTTTCCACAAATAAGCGCAGCATCGAGGGAACAAAGTGAATGGTTGTGACCTTTTCTTGGCAAATGACTTCCGACAAATAACTGGGGTCACGATGCCCACCCGGCCGCGCCATAACTAAGCGCGCGCCCGTCATTAGCGGCCAAAAGAATTCCCAGACCGAAACGTCAAAGCTAAAGGGGGTTTTTTGCAGGACACAGTCCGTTCGGTCGAGCCGGTACTCATTTTGCATCCACAGCAGTCGATTCACTATTCCGGCGTGGGTGTTCAGCGCGCATTTTGGATTTCCCGTTGAACCGGAGGTAAAGATGCCGTAAGCAATATCCTGCAAACCGGCGCGGTTTACCGGATTCTCCTCTGAATAGCCAGAAACGCGCGACCATTCTGAATCCAAATAGAGTCGCTTGGATTTGTTTTCAGGAATCAACTGCGCTAACTCCTGCTGGGATATCAATATGGATGAATTGATATCGCCGATCATAAACTGCAGTCTCTGCTTTGGATATTCTGGATCCATGGGCACATAGGCACCGCCGGCCTTCATGATTCCGAGCAGGGCCACCACCATTTCAATTGAACGATTCATGCAAACGCCGACCAATTTTCCGGGACCGGTTCCCTCGGCGATGAGAAAATTTGCAAGCTGATTGGAACGCTTGTTGAGTTCTAAAAATGTTATGTGTTCTGAGCCGAAAGTGACTGCCACTTCCTGCGGGATGCTGAGTACATTGTGTTCTATTATTTCGTGAAGACACTTCTCACCGTCTTTATATTTAACCGGCGTATCGTTCCAGTCATTAACGATGATTTTCTTCTCCGCACGGGTCAGGAGATTCAAGTCGGCGAGTTTAGCCTCAGGGTTCGCGCAGATTTCTACAATAAGCGTCTGCAGATGACCCGCCATTCTCTCTATAAACAACTTATCAAAGCGGGCTGTGTGATAGTCAATTCGCGCCGCAAAACCGGCGCCGGGAATAACGTGCAGAACAACTGGAAATTCGGTGTGCGCCGCGCCCAGTTGATCGCTGGAATGGTTGTGTCTAATTTCGAGATTTCCGATTCTCTCGACCTCGTTAGGTACCTCATCCAGCCGATGAAAACTAATGGCGCTCTCGTAAAGAGGCTGGTCTCCGGGAAGCTCGCAACACTTCTTGATCTCTGCAGGTGGGCAAAGGTAGTGAGAATTCATGATCTCACCCCACTCTTTTCCAGTCTTTTGCAGCCACTTGTGCACTTGCATCTCGGGATCAACTTGCACGCGGAAGGGCACCGTGTTCACGCACAAACCCACGAGCAGGTTTGCATTTGCAAAATCCTGCGGCCGGCATGAAACGACCATGCCGTAGGTGACGTCGGATTCACGACCATAGCGGTTCAGCAATATGGCCCAGGCTCCTCGTATCACCTGATTTACCGTCACGTTGTGACTGGCCATTAGGCTCTTAAGTTGAACGGTGTCGTCGTCGCTCAGGCGGAATGGCTCAGATGAAATATAGGGCATATCTTTGCGCTCAGATTCTTCGAAAAATTTCGCGGGCAGGGCGGCCTGAGGCTTTAGTCCTTTGAGATTCTCAGACCAGAATTTTTTCGAGCTGGTCAAATCTCTGCGTTGAAGCCAGTCAATATACCCCTGATAGCTCGGCGCCGGCATTGCCATTGCTCGGTGATCCTTGACGATATCTCCATAAAACCGGAAAACGTCATAAAGGACCGTTTGAACGCTTTGAGCATCAACAACGAGATGATGGATACTGAATATTAGCTCGCTTGTTTCGTCGGAGGTCTGGAAAATACCAATTCGAAATAGCAGTCCTTCGGTCAGCGAAAATCCTTGTGTCACCTGTTGTTCGAGATAGGAAGCAATTCTCGAATTCTGGGCCTTTGCCGAAAGTTGCCGAACGTCATAACAGGCAAACGGAAGTTCAAATTGTTTTTGCAAAACCTGAACGGGGGTCTTTCCCTCCCAGCTAAACAAGGTTCTGAGTGCAGAATGCCGCATGACCGTCATTTCCCATGCCTTCTTTAGGGCATCAAGGCTAAGGGGACCGCTTAAGGAAATCGTTCGCCTAATGACCCCTCCATTCAATGGCTTGGTTAAATGCTCAAAAAGCATTCCCTCCTGCATTGGTGAAAGAGGGAATGAATCCCTAGTCGCGTTGTTATTTAATTTTACTGATACCGCCAATTCGAGCTCCCGGCAAACCAACGCCTGATCAGTGTCTTTCTGAGATGGACCAGTTCTCTATCGACATTTGGCGTCTGTCTCTTTATGAAGTTATGTGGTTCACGGAAAGTTTCAATAGATTACCAGTCAGAATCTGGTCGGAAGTCGGAAAAGAAAACCCACAGATTGAACTCGCCTAGATGTCTGGCAGGTGGTCGAATATAAAGCGCACGGCTCTCGTTAATCTCTCTTTAAGCGGGGTTGCCCTTTCTGGAATCAATAGCTTAGTTTCCTCGTCCATATAAAGTGCACGACTAATTTCAACTTGAACAACATGTTGGCCCCTACTTGGCTGGCCATACGTCGAGGTTACTCGACCACCAACATAGGGCCAATTGTATTTCACCTGAAAGCCGGCCTCGCTATAGGCTTCCATGACCAGGTCTTTAAAGGGTAGTTCACAACTTTTGCCCTCTAGATCGGAAATAACAATTTCGGCGCGCGTTTCCCCAGGGTCGAGATGGGCCTTGGTTCCTTTGGAGGGCATTGAATGCATATCTAGGTGATAAATTTTTGTGGCATTTCGCTCTCGAAAAAATTTATAAATTTCTGCGATTTCGTCGTGAAATGGTTGAAAATATGTTTGCACCAGAAAGTCATGTAAACTTGGCGAAATCGGTTTGGGCAGAACTCTCACTCCACGTGTCGTGTGAACCCAATGCAAACCCATGGAACGAAGCTTGCCAGAAGGGTTTTTATTGCCAGCTACTGAGTCTTCGTCGATATCTTCCGGCAGGCGATTTAAATCTATCGCATAGCGATGCCAATCAGATTTCACGCGGCTCAATTTCAGCTCGTCAACAACCGGCTGATAGAGGCGATCTACGTACCGATCGACGTCGCACATGAGAATGGGTTCAGGCAAATTCTGCAGCCAAGTCGCCTCCGGCGGCACTTTTTCACCTGAGTGCGGAATCGAAAGAAAAAATGCCTTCATGTAAAAATCCTAGATCTGTTATTTTTAGGAAATCTATTACTTTTGATTTTAGTCTTTCGGAAAGAATCCAGACAAGTCGTTTTCCAGCAGCAAGACTAGCCGATGGGCTAATTGCTGAATGTATAAGTGGAGGCGTTGGCTTGGACCAAGTCGATAGGATTCCCCCTCCATGTAAAAAACCTCAGCCTCATTGACGAGCCGGTCCACGATCGCGTGGGCAATGGCATCGTTTGCGAAAATCTGATTAAACTTCCCGAACGACAGATTCATGGTGGTGATTGTCCCCAACTTTTGATCGTGTCGACTCGATAGACTTTTTGGGCATGCGCGAGTTGATTGACCATCTCCGCCGCGGTCAAAAAAAGAACTGATAGACCCTTTTGGCAAGCGGCATAGCCAAGCGCCCGCGCCAGAGGAGTTTTCCCGAGGCCCGCAGTCCCACTGAACACAGCGGGCGGCAAATTGTCTCTCGAGATGTCACTGCAAAGGGCGAGATAGCTTTTTTCGATTTTTTCTACCGCTTTATTGTGCTTAAAATCGAAGTTGTCCACCGTTTGTGCTTGGCGGAACTTGGCAGATTTTATTTTTGCCGCAATCATTTGCGACTTTCTCTCCGTGCGCTCCTTAAGCGCCCACTTTTTTATCTGCCCACTCACCATCTCGCCGCCACAACGCGCGCAAACCTCAGCTGCGACCACAAGCACATCGTCTACACGGGGTGCCTCGACCTTTGGACTGTGCTCAGTAGTGATATTTTTAGTGCGGAACGTGTAGTCTCGCCGGCGCTGACTCTTGCGGCCCTTGATTGTTCGTGCGTAGCGCGATTGAGATTCTCTAGATGACTTCAGCCGCGAACGACCGCTGCATCCAGATGAACAGTAAAGCTGATTGCGCCAACACGACCGACAAAGCCTCAGCTGCTTAAAACAACCAGCGCAGGAAAATTCGACCCCATCCACGAAAAACTCGCGTTTCCAACTGGACGGGAACTTTCATTAAAAGGCATCATGGATTCAGGTTGATCTTGGATGCCAAATTCTCATCCAATTTAATTCAGGGAGGTCGGTTGCAGCTGACCTCCTTTTTCATTTCCACATGGATGAAAGGTGCTAACATCTCAAATGACTGGACGTGCTATGGCTGATATCCACAACTGGACCCTGGCGGCGCGAAAGCAATAATTGTGGACTCGCTCGGGTGCATCGCCTCCAGGCCACCGACAAATAATATTCTGATGGAGCTGAGCCGTGAAAGCTAAGGCCAGTGTTCGAGCGACAAGTAGAAATTAGAGCGAACGGCGCCACACCAAG
>JAYWAE010000294.1:0-4379 GCA_043782715.1 Pseudobdellovibrionaceae bacterium
ACTCTAACTGTACTCTAACTCTAACTTTAACCAGCCCTTCCCCCGCCCCCGGTTTCGAGCTATTGTGGCAAAAACCAAAGGGGGCGCCGTGAAACAGTATCAAGATTTAGTACGCCACGTCCTCGAGCACGGCACCGCCAAAGAGGATCGCACCGGCACGGGCACGCTCTCCGTGTTCGGACATCAAGCGCGCTACGATTTAAGCGCCGGCTTTCCTTTGGTCACCACTAAAAAAACTCACATGAAGTCGATCGTTCACGAACTGCTTTGGTTTTTGCAGGGCGAGACCAATGTGCAGTACCTGCGCGACAACAAAGTCAGCATCTGGGATGAATGGGCTGACGACAAAGGCGAGCTTGGCCGCGTGTACGGAGCCCAGTGGCGCCATTGGCGCACGCCCGGTGGCAAAGAGATTGATCAAATCGCGAATTTGGTGGCCAGCCTAAAAAGCAATCCCGATTCGCGCCGCCACTTGGTGGTCGCATTTAATCCTGGCGAGTTGGATCAAATGGCGCTGCCGCCCTGCCATGCGTTCTTTCAGTTCTACGTGGCGAAAGACAAACTGTCTTGCCAGCTCTATCAGCGCAGTGCCGACATTTTTCTTGGCGTGCCGTTCAACATCGCAAGCTACGCGCTGTTCACCATGATGGTCGCGCAAGTGACCGGCTATCAGCCGGGTGAGTTTGTGCACACACTTGGCGACGCGCACCTGTACAGCAATCACCTCGATCAGGCGCGGCTACTGCTGACGCGCGAACCGAAGCCGCTGCCGAAGCTGAAAATTAATCCTGCGGTGAAAGATATTTTCGCTTTTCGCTTTGAGGACTTTGAAGTGCTGAACTACGATCCGCATCCGGGGATCAAAGCCGAGGTGGCCGTATGATCCTCTCGCACATCGCGGCCGCAGCGGCAAACGATGTGATCGGAGTGAACAACGATCTGCCCTGGGATATTCCGGAGGACATGCAATTCTTCCGCGACAAAACCAAAGGTAAGGCGCTGATCATGGGGCGCAAGACTTACGAAAGCGTCGGCCATCCCCTGCCCAACCGCCTCAGCGTGGTGGTGACCCGGCAAGCGGGCTACAAAGTGGACTCACCAATTGTGGTCGTCCAACCCGATCTCAAAGCCGCGATTGAGTATTGCAAAGCTCAAATGTCGAAGTACGGTGAGGAGATTTTTGTCATCGGCGGTGGTGAAATATTTAGAGAGTCGATGAATCTCGTCGACGTCATCTATCTTACCCGCATCCACAAAGATTTTGCGGGCGATATCAAATATCCCAAAATAGATTCTAGGGTATTCGACCTTGTTGAACGGCGCGACCGCACGGAACCAGTCCCGTTTTCATTTTTGACCTACACACGGAAGAAGAAATCATGATGCACGGATTGCTGACTTTTTGTTTTGCACTAATCATCGCGTTTTCCACCTTCGCTGCAGAAGACAAACAGCTTATTCCCACGGCTTCGCTTATCTACCCGACTCCCGGCTTTGCGGTCGATACGAATGGAAACATGCATGTGGATCCAACGCTGTGGCAAGCCTCCGGGAAAGACGGGGCGGCCCTCTACATGGGCCGGGGCTTCACTACCCGCAATCTGCGCGCATCCTCAGGCAAGGATGGCTTGGTAGTCGCGATGGTCGCGGACGACATGATGGAGCCTGATGCCGGATGGAAAGAAGTATTCGTTCGTGCCATGTTGTCCGGTACGCCCATGCCTGGGCTTGAATCCGCTTATTCCGTGAGTGCGATCTCGGTGGATGCGAATCATCAAGTGATCTCGCAAACTCAATGCCTGAAAGGCAAATGTGTGACGGCCACGCCCAAGTCCTGCCAAGCATTTTTGACAAAATCGGGAGCAAAAGACTACGGCGATCTCGCACAAAAGTCATTGGCATGCCGGAGCTTCAACGCCGCTTGGGACCAGACGATGAGCAGCGCTACGATCGGCAAAGACCTCGACGACGCGTTCGCCAAGGATTTGGCGCGCATTAGCAAAAGTCCTATCACCTCTTCGCCTAGCAAACCCTGGTCAGGTACGATGGAGTTCAAGCAAATCAAAACTGGTGATGAGTTCATGCTGCGCGTTTTACAAAGTGTTTTTATCGAGACGTGCCGTTCGCACACTCAGGCCGGCACATTCGCTGGCCAAGGCGGGACGCCCGGCGGGACGCCCGGCGCGACGCCGAAACCGACTGCTACGTCTGCGCAGTGATAACATTGGGTACAAACAGCAAAACTGGACTCACAAAAGTCTAGGTCCTGCTCGACAATATCTCCAAGCCACACGCTAGGAGAGCCATCATGCCGATCATCGCCCGGTGCCATTCAGCCGTTCTGTCCGCCGCTCTTGGGTTTAGTGCCATGGCCGCCGCTCCTCACGCCGCCGCTTACGAAGTCTGCACGCCGCAGAACGACTACCTGGAAAGTGCGCTTCCTGCCTATCACCAACACCTGCGGGCCTTCGACTTCCCGCTCGCCTGCATTGAAACTGCCGAATCCCTGCTGCCGCTCGTTGGCTTTTACGGCTACTGCGCGGACGACAATGGCCAGCCGGGGCGCACGCACCCGCGGCCCTGCCTTTCTGCGAATTATGTAGGATCTGTTTACAACGCCATGGCCGATGTGAGTGAGTGCATGAGTTACGACCCGCGCTGGGCCTTTGCCGTGCTCAATCTGGAATCGGCCCTGCACATCAATGCCGTCGGTGCGGCTACCGACATCGGCATCGGCCAGCTCACCTCGTCCGCCATCAACGAGGTCAACCTCAATGCTTTGCCCCGGGCCAAGCGCATCGCCAGGGCGAGCAAGCTCGACTCTTGCAAACGGCTGCAGCCCATGCTCTATGACGGCGAGACCGACATCGGCCGCCGCTGTTCGTTTATTTCACTTCCCCAAAATCCCACGCATGATTTGTCTTTTGCCGTTCTCTTGCTCAAACGCAATCATGAATTGCTCGATGGGTTCGTCAGCCGCTGGGGCTTGACTGTACCCGCGACGGTGAATGTGAAACGGGTCAAAGTGCTGCTCAGCATGCTCGGATACAATGCCGGCATCGGCGGGGTCGCGGCCACGCTGCGCGCCTATCTCAAACACGGCAAGGCCAAGGTCGGTGAGAGCCACTTTGATTTCGAAAATCGTGGGCCCGATAGCTTTGTTACCTTTGTGGCGAAAAACTTCCCGAGCAAAGATGAAGCCGTTCGCTTGCGTACTTCGAAGTATGCCGGCTTTATCATTAAATCCGTACGCCGGATCGAGGCCACGGGCTTGAAAGAGGGCATGTGCTCGGACCCCATGCTCATGCATACGGGTACACATGCGGTGATTGAGTCGGTGGCATCTAGTTACTCGCACCGGCCAGATCCCGACGCCGTAACCGAGGTCGAGGCGGGAATGACCGATATCGCCGAATCATTTAAAACTGTGCGGGTGAATTCGAATGCGGAGTGCGAGCAAACGAAAGCCGAGTTCCGCTACACCTTCGCACCGGACGACGTCATGTGGGCGTCACTGCCAGCCAGCGTGCTCGAGGCTTACAAGCACCTCTGCGCCAGATAAACAGCGGCATCACGGTATGCGAGTTGGCACCCGCCTTTAGTCGAGTTTTTCTCATTTTGAGAAAAACGCCTCAAGCCTCAATTTGAGACACCGATGAGAGAGATGAAGGATTAATCCCCCGGATGATGGTCATTCGGTAGGTATCAAGGACGATACCTGGATCTTCAAGGAGGAGGAAAATGGGGTTGCGAATTAATACCAACACGGCTTCACTAAATGCCCAGAGAAATTTGATGGGCACGAAGCTCGGTTTGGATAAGAGTCTGGAGCGCTTGAGCTCTGGATATCGAATCAACCGAGCCGGTGACGACGCGGCTGGCCTCGCGATTAGCGAGAACTTAAAAGCACAAATTAGAGGTCTTAAACAAGCCTCTAGAAACGCACAGGATGGCGTTTCACTCGTGCAAGTTGCAGAAGGCAGCTTGAACGAAATTTCAGCAATCCTCATTCGTTTACGGGAACTAGCGGTTCAATCCGCTTCAGACACCATCGGTCCGGTGGAACGTCAGTTCTTGAACGTCGAATATGATCAGTTGATTTCTGAAACTGACCGTATTGCCGACGGCACGGAGTTCAACGGAACTGCGCTGCTCAACGGAACGGGATCGATTCTCGATTTCCAAGTGGGAACGAGAAATGATCCGAATATCGACCGCCTGTCTTTCGATGCATCGAAAGCCGACTCCAACGCAGCCGCGCTGGGTGTGAACTTGACTTCGGTCGCAGACAAAGCGAGTGCACAAAACTCCTTGTCCGCAATCGATCAAGCGATCATCTCGGTGTCTGCGATGCGCGCCGACTTCGTTGCAATCCAAAA
>JAYWAE010000295.1:0-4363 GCA_043782715.1 Pseudobdellovibrionaceae bacterium
CCCAAGGCTTTCATGGTTGCGATGTTTTTTCCCGGAATTGATTCCACATCGGGAAATGAATCCACCGCCCGCGTAACGCTTTCTTCGCGCAAAAGGTGCAAAGCTGGATAGGGCGAGCGGTTGGTGTAGTTGCTGATATCGTCTGCAGCGGTTCCGGCGAATTGATAGCGCGGATGAAAACTGGCGATCTGGATCACACCTTCCAATTTGAGTTCAGTCAACGCCGCTTCCGCGGTTTCTAGAAAATCATTGTAGATTAAAAAATCATTCAGCGCTTCGGGATGAATCAATAAAGTCGTATCGACTTCATTCGGATCCGCCTTCACTATAAACTGCAGCTCGGCAATTAGAACCCGCAATAGCTGCTCTTCGCTAGTCGCGGAACTGACTTGATAACGAATTTGTTTTTTGACATATACCGCTTTGGCAAAGGGACACAAATTTAGTCCGATCACCGCCTTTTCCAGCCAGGTTTGCATTTCGCCAATGATTGCTTGCGTATCTTTCATAAGTTACCTACATGCTAAGACTTGGCTTGAATCATTTCAACCGCCAACGACCGCCTTTCCGAGGAAATCTAAATTTGGGCAAATCCGTTCAATTCCACATCCTCAACACTCTCTCACAGGCCTTAGTTGAGGTGTTCGAGAAGGGAAAGCATGCCGATCGCATGATCGACAAATATATGCGCGTGAACAAAAATTGGACGGGCGGCGACCGCAGTTTTTTCGCGGAAGCCGTCTATGGAATCGTTCGGCACAAAAGAAACCTGGAGTTTATCGCGGAGTCCGAAGAACTTTGGCCCGTGATCGCCGCCTACTTGACTACAAAAAATTTAAAACCCGTCATTCGCCCGGAATTTAAAAATATCGACACGGCGAAAATACAGAGCCGCCGTAAAGCCCAAAAACCCGCAGCCGTCGAACACTCTTTCCCGGACTGGCTTTTCGAATTGGGTCAAAACGAATTTGCCGCTCAATGGCCCGCCATCATGCAGGGCCTAAACAAAGAGCCTGAAATTTTTCTGCGCGCCAACACATTGAAAACGAGCGCCGAGAAATTGATCCAGAATTTAAATTCGGAAAAGATCTCCGCGGCAAAAATAAAAGGCCCGGTTTCACTTCCGGACGGCGTGCACGTGCCTGAGCGCGGAAATATTTTCGCAACGCGGGCGTTCAAGAATGGCGAATTTGAAATGCAGGATGCCGGATCGCAATCCATCGCGCCTTTGCTGCAAGTCGAGCCTGGCCAGCATGTAGTGGATGCCTGCGCCGGTTCAGGCGGAAAATCCCTGCACCTGGCGGCCCTTATGCAAAACAAGGGAAAAATCGTCGCCATGGACGTTCACGACTTCAAATTGCAAGATCTCAAGCAACGCGCTTCTCGCGCCGGCGCGGCAATAGTAGAAACCAAACTAGTTGATTCGCCCAAGACCATTCAACGCCTGGAAAATAGTTTCGACCGGGTTTTAATCGATTCACCTTGCTCGGGCCTGGGAGTGTTACGCCGTAACCCCGATACAAAATGGAAGCTCAGTCTCGAGCAGATCAACAGCGTCTGCGACCTGCAGAGAGACATTCTTTCTCGTTATTCAGGAATGTGCAGACCAGGCGGCAAAATGGTTTATGCCACCTGCAGTATTTTAAAACGCGAAAATGAAGAACAAATAAAATGGTTTTTGAATTCGACTGCCGGAAAAAGCTGGGAATTACTTTCTGAGCACCGAATTTGGCCTCACATAAACGGCTTCGACGGCTTTTACGCGGCCGTATTGGCAAAATCCTGACCAATCTACGGTCGCACTAAAGATAATGCAGCTCGCTAGAACCCAACTCAATGGGTCATCGCAATCGTTCGCTATATAAAAAGGTTCCGCCAAAAAGCCGCTTGCTTGTAATTACTGATGAGTTCCCTGCGATCCACTCCGTTAAAAAAAAGTTAGTCAAAATTGCATTGACTGTAATTCGGTAACTGTTAGGAATGCAGTCTAACGAGGCTTTTGCCAAAAGGAGATTTCATGAAAATGCTAACACTCGCTGCTACTCTGGTTCTCAGCTCGATGTCTGTTGCTCAAGCAACTGTGGTTTGTTACGGCAACCACGGAAATGACTGCCATGACATGAACTACAAATACTCGGCTCCCCACATGGAACGCGTTTGCCAAAAAGAAGGCCATCATGACGTGTGCTACAATCGCCTTACTGTGACTAACTACGGCCCCGGCGATGGTACTTTCGACGGTAGCCACGGTAACGGCAATGGCGGCTTCAATGGTGGTAGCCGCGAAGGCGGAAAAAACTAGTCATTGAGCGACGCTGATCTAGCGGTTAGTTTGACACTAATCAGTTAGAAAAAGGGCAGACACTTCGTCTGCCCTTTTTTATTTTAGGTTCATAGTATTTTTTACCTCGTCTGAGATTGGCAATATTTTCAAGTACTGAGCATTGAGTAGGATCAACCCTGTCCTCCGGGGTAATTTGCCGCCTATAACTAAGCGCTATAGTTAGAGGTCCTATTGATAAATCTGGCGACTCAACTTTTATTGCTTCTCGCGTTCTCTATTACCGCCAAATCTACCTATGCGAGCGTCGCTCTAAACGAAGTGACTAAGCCGGCAACGGCAATGGTGTCCATACTTAAGCCACAACATGCAGCCGACACGTTTCGCTATCCCGCGATAGTTAAGTCCAAGACAGATGCCTCAATCGTCGCCGATGGTGATGGGGTGCTCGAAAAAATCCTTGTTCGTTTGGGCTCAAAAGTGACTCGAGGTCAGGTGCTGTTTGTGGTTCGTAACACGGATCCCGCCTACGTATTTGCGCCCCTGCGAATTGCCGCGCCCGTATCCGGAATTGTGAGTGAGATCCTAGTATCCCGTGGCGCGCGAATCCGACGTGACCAAAATTTGGCTAAGATCACGGATCCAAGTAAGCTAGAAATCCAAATCGATGTTCCTGCCTCTGACTCGATTAAGTTAAAGCCCGGTACAGTGGCCGTGTTTGTAGAATCCAACTCGCACAAATCATATAGCGCTCGGCTGATGGGACTAAGCCCCTCGATAGACGTTCAACTGGGAACGGCCGCGGGCCAACTCGACGTCGACTCCGTTAAAGACTCTGAACTTCGCCCGGGACAAATTGGGGAAGTGCGGATTCAAATCAATAAGCGAATTGGATTATTCGTATCTGAGGAAAGCGTTACTTTCCGTGGGGAAAAGGCCTGGGTGCGGATCGTCGATGGAAAGACTCTTAAAAAGGTGCCCGTCATCCTCTCCGGGCGAAATGGTGACTTCTGGGAGGTCGGGAGCGGCCTGCAAGAGGGAGCTAAGGTGGTTGAGCGCACCAGCCGCTTTGCAAGTGACGGTGAACAAGTCGACTTGAAGATTGAAAACAACTAGGGCCGATGGCGTGGCAAGGATTTACCAGTCGCCCCTGAGAGTGTATTTAGTCATCGGCGCACTGGCGATTTGGGGAATTCTCTCAGGCTTTGATCTCAGCATCTCGCTTTTTCCACTGAGTGAGCGGGCGGTCATCAATGTTCGCGTTCCATTTTGGCAATTTTCAGGGCAGCAGTTTCTTAAAAATTATGGCTATGTGATTGAAACGAGACTTGGAACTCTTGCTATCGAGGGAAAGTCGCCCGAAAAAATTAGTGCTGCTTATGAGGACAGTGAAGTCACTTACCGCGTCACCTACCCATGGGGTGTTAGCAGCCGTACGGCTTACAAAGAGGTTCAAGGCCTAGTCTCGGGGCTTTCTGGTTCGTGGCCCAAAGATATTCGCGATGCCTACGAAGTTTACCAAAACTCTCAGGAGAATGGCTTCTTTGCCATGAGCTTCTACAGCTCAAAGCGCAGCTTAGATGACCTTTATAAAGAGCTAAATCCGATTTTAAAAAAAAAATACTCAACAGTTACTGAGGCCGAAAACCTCACCCTATATAACCCGCATGCAAAACAGCTTTTCGTCGAGCTTATGCCCGACAAGATGGCCGATTTTCAACTTACGCCACAAGACATTCAGCGTGTTTTTCTTTCTAGCGCCGCTTCGCTCAATGGCGGGGTTATCGAGTCCGGCCGCAGGAGCCTGGTGATCTCGGTGCCGGCCATGGCCACCAACCTCGAGGAGCTTAAGCATCTTGTCATTACCACCAAAAAAAATGGCCACATCCACTTAAAAGAAATCGCCAATATCGAACTCAAGGAGGGCGGTGGTGGCCAAAGCTCTTTTCGTACCAGCGGAGTTCCCAGCCTAATCCTATTTGCCAACCCTAAGCCTGGCGCCAACATCAAACAGATGTCGGATAAAATAGTAGAGATGATTGGCCTCTTAAAAGATCAAATCCCGCCGGATGTGGAATCGCA
>JAYWAE010000296.1:0-11569 GCA_043782715.1 Pseudobdellovibrionaceae bacterium
AATAGTGCCAGTGATCAACTGCGAAAACAAAACGGAGTGGCTCGAAAAGGCCAAGAGTCTTACGCAAGCGCAGCTGGAGCGTGCCGTCGCGAATGTGACTGGCAAAACGGGCGTGGAGCGCGCACGGCCGATCCGCGCCGGACGCGTTCAGCTCGAAATCGGAATCAGCGAATCCCTTATGCGCGATTTTCGCCGAGCTCAGGATATTGTCAGCCACAAAACTGCGCATGCGGCCTCATTAGAAGAGGCGTTCGCGGCTGTTGTGGAATCTTATTTGGCAATTCATGATCCAATTCGCCGCGCGGACAAAAAATATTCGGCGCACAGGGCGAGGCGGGGCAGACCGGCTGGCAAGGCCGGACAATATCAGTCGGCAAGTCATGCAAGGCGAGCTGAGACTGCCGACAAATCGGCCCGGAGCGAATTCAATTTCAAATCCGAGCCAAGTGAATCAAATTTCAAGTCAGGGTCAAGCGAATCAAATCCTAAGTCAGGGTCAAGCGAATCAAATCCTAAGTCTGGGCCAAGCGAAAGCAATCCTAAGCCATCACATAGTGAATCGAATTTTAAAGCACAACCAAGTAAATCAGGCGGAGATGCCCATGCGAAATCTTCCGGCACCGATTCCAAGCATGTTCATGCCACTGCAGTTATGCAAAATGCGTCACCCGATGTGTCTGAGACACACGCAGATGCGTCAAATCGGTCCCCAACGCCCACGCAGGTTATCCATGCTGTGAATCTCCGCGATCGTGGGCAGTGCCAGGCGATTCTTCCTGGCGGGCGAAAGTGCGGCCGCACTCGCTTCGTTCATTTTCATCACAAGCGGCCAGTTGCGGCCGGTGGCGCGAGCACTGTTGAAAATCTCGTCACACTCTGTTCGAGCTGCCATCGGCAGTGGCATCAGCGGCCTGTGCACCTTCGTTCACCAACGGCTGGTTATGCCGCACACTTGAGCGCAGCGTCGCCTCGAATTCCTGCTGCGCCGGCCCTTCTGCCAATGTAGATTTTTTCTTACGCCAGTGGATCCAGCCACGCTCCGCGCTCAACATGCCGAGGCGATCTAGCGCTAGAATCATTCCTACTCCAAATGGAAACCAAAGTGCCGAGCTCATGCACCCAACGTGGAACCGATTCGCGAAATGTCCCACCTCGCCCCATACATTTTGCAAAAGGTAGTCCCCCAAGCCCAAGAGAAGCTTGGCCTTTCTTGACTTTGGTCTTCGTAGCGACTACCTAAGGTTTTCCCAGGAATCTACCGTAAAGGGATTCGCTACGGGTTTGGCTCCCCACATCCTTTTGGCCAAATCGTAAGCGTGCTTTGACTAGGATGTTGAAGGAGTTCGAACTATGCTGGTTCTCACGCGAAAGCTCGGCGAAAGTATCGCCATCGACGATCACATCAAAATCCGCGTAGTCCAGATTAAGGGCAAGCAAGTCCGCCTCGGAATTGAAGCGCCCAAGGACACCAAAATTCATCGCGAAGAAGTTTATCTTGCGATTCAGAACCAGAACCAAGAGTCCGCAGCCGTTTCTTCGGATAGTACTAAGGCCGTCGCGGAACTTCTTAAAACCAAGTAAATCCACATCCTGCGCGGCTCTCCTGGAACATTTCGGGCCGCGTTATTAACCCTCGATTGGTCTTGAGTTGTCCCCCTTATTAGGGGCATCCTGCTAACGATAGGGGGGAACGGATGACAATACACACCAGCCGATTCGGCGTGGTTTTGATATCAGCTGCAGATGTCATTCATTTTTCCGAGGGCCTACTGGGCTTCAACGAGTTGCATCGCTTCGTCCTGCTGGACGACCCTAGCGACGAGATCTTCGCCTGGCTGCAAAGCTGCGAGGAGCCTGGGATTGCCTTCCCCCTGCTCGAACCCGAACTCTTCACCACCACTTACAAAGTCCAGTTGACCAAGCACGACATGGAAGTTCTGGGCCTCAAGAGCATTGAGGGAACGCGCAGCTTTACAATTATTACCATTCCGGCCGACCCGACTCAGATGACCGCCAATCTCAAAGCGCCGATCGTGATCAACGTGGACAACCGGCAGGCGCGCCAGTGTGTGCTGCAGGACAACTCATTGGCCATTCGCGAGCCCATTTTTACGCGCCTGCAGCAGCGGGTGGTGCAGAATCCCAACATGTCGATCAAATCGCAGGCGGTTACCTCCGGCGTCGCGATCAAGCTAAATCGCGTTTCCGAAGTCGAAGGCTAGAGCTAAACTAAAGTAACATTCCGCCGTGGGCCGGTCCTGGACTTGCCCGGGCTCGAAACATTCCTCAACATGAAATGGACTTCTAAATTTCCTCTGGGGGGATTCTTCATGATGTTGGCGGCGGCTCGTCGGATTGTTCTGATGGCGGTGTTTATATTCGGCGCACAGGTTTTCGCAGCCCAAGGTGGCCAAGGCGGCTGGTCGCTTGGCGCATTTCTTGGACTGGTGAACTCCAGCCAAGATCAAATGAATGAAGTCATCAAGCGCGCCAATACGGGGGCCAACGGGCCGGTCAGCACCAACCAAATGAACAGTGCCTACGAGCTCGCGCCATTCTTGCAATACCGTTACAGCGGCACGATGTTCGCGGTTCAGTTCCGCCCATCCTACTTTTATCAAAAAGAAGATGGCCACGGATCAAACGGCTCGTACGGCATGTCGGTCACCGGTTTCACCCTATTCCCGATGCTCCGCCTCTATCCGCTCGAAAGCGATATCATGAAATTCTATATGCAAATCGGCTTAGGTTACGGTCGTGTGAACGGAGAAATCAACGAAGGTGCCGGCAATAGCGTGAAATTCGCGAGCGGGGCGTTTGGGACCGTGGTTGGTATGGGCGCCGAGTTCTGCTTCAATCCTAGCCATTGCTTGAATCTCGAAGGCGACTACCGGTATTTGCAATTCGAGCGCAACCTTGTCTCGACATCAACCGGTACGCTACCGGATCTGACCAATACGACCAAAGGCCAAGAGGTCGAAATGGACGGATCCGACTTGAGCGTGCGCATGGGCGGACTGATGTTCATGGCCGGCTACACGATGAACTTTTAGGCCCAAGGTTTACTCGCCGGCGCGTAAGCTTGCGCGCCTGTCTCAGCTCCTAAACTTCGCTCTGAAATTACGCGTCCGCTAAGTTTACGTGTCTCAGACACACGCACGCGCGTCATTCGACGTCAGTCGAGTCCAGAATCGCTCAAGCCCCGGCAAAATTTTCCCGATTAGAGACATGAGAAGAGGGAGTCACCAAAAGGTGAGCTCTCCGATAAGGCGGATTTGCTGCCCAATCAAGGATGGTTCTCATGGTCTCGCGTATTTTGTTTGTGTTGATTCTTATTCTTCCAATCGCGGCCGCGGCCGATCTCAACATCTTTGATGTGCGCAAAAACCTGCCGATGTCGGACAGCGACCCCGTGTACCGCGATTTCTATCTCGATGGCGGTAGCGAGAGCGGACTTAGCGTCGGCATGGTGCTCACCGTGTACCGCCGCATGCCCCTTTACGATAGCTATCAAAACCGTGCCGCCGGCGATCTGCAGCTGAAGGTCGCAAAGGTCAAAATCATTCACGTACAGCGCGGGCTCGCCGTGGCCCGTTTGCAATCCGAGTTCACGCGTGACAGCGCACCGCTGCTCGAAGACCCGTTTATCATGGTCGGCGATCACATCGACTTAAGCTCGGCTGCGAGCGACAAAAAGGCCGACGCCGGTGGTGCCGAGGCGCAGCCCAACACGGCGCAAGAGTCAGCCCCTCCACCGCGCGCCTCCTCGGCCGCGCAAATAGTGGTAAACAGCGTGGATTTGTCTTCGCAGGCGCCCCAGCCGGAATCCTCTCCGCGGCCTAAAAAAGTCGACGTACCAGTCCTCGAGTAATTGCAAATAGGCTCCTAGGCTTGACTAGGATACTTAGCATTGCTAGGTATTCTGCTTATGCAACTCAGCCTTGAAAATTGGAAAGTGCAGATCAAGAAGGGCTACCTCGAGTTCTGTATTCTTCTGCTCATTCATCACAACGGACGCATGTACGGCCTCGAGCTGCTCGAAAAACTCGCGCATCTCGAACTGCCGCTCAAAGAAGGCACGCTCTACCCGATGCTCAACCGCTTGACCGAGGAGGCGTTGCTCAAGGCCACTTGGGACACCGACAATCCCAAGGGCCATCCGCGCAAGTTCTATGCGCTGACCAAGAAGGGTCTGCAGGCCGCCACTGAGATGGAAGAAGAATTCAATAAAATGGTCGATATCATTTCCACCCTACGGAAAGGGTCTAAAACATGAACGACGAACTGAAGACCGAATACTATTTGCGCCAACTCGATCAGTATTTGCATGCCTTGCCGGTTAGCCAGCGTGCGGAGATCATCACCGAAATCAAATCGCATATTCAAGAGTCGCTCGAGAAAGACGAAAAACGCGGTATCGAGAGTGTGTTGAATGACTTGGGAGCGCCGCGTGTAGTGGCGGAACGCTACCTACTCGCGAAAGGTTTGCGGCCAAGCGTGCAGTCGCGCCCGGGGCGTGTGCTCAAGTGGCTGGCGATTGGGACGGTGGCGGTGTTCGCGCTGATTTTCGTCGGCGGCATGTGGACCATTTGGCACTTCAGCCCGATCATTCATGTCGATGAAAGCAAGGGCCATGTTTCGCTGTTCAACGGCTTGATCGACGTCAATGAAGCGGTCGGTAAAGTGAAAGTCGGCGACATCGAAATCAACGGTGCGATGAACGAAGACTTTACCAACAGCTCAGGTGACGAGAATGTCGACGCGAGCGTTAAGCTGATCAAAATTCCGTTCAACACCGCGAAACTGGAGATCAATTATAGCGAGGATGAGAGTGTGCGGTGGCGGTGTAAATCAATCGGCGGTAGCGGACCCAAAGCCGAAACCTCGGCGGGTGTGATGAACTTCAGCCTGGACGCGCTGGCACTCGCAACCTGCACGATCTCGCTACCAAAAGGTTTGGCGGCTGAATTCAAAGGCATAAACGGCCATATGGAAGTGAAATCGCCGCACGAGGCGATGAAAATTTCGCTGGTCAACGGCAAGGTGAATATCAAACCTGATCCGGAGCGCACCTACGACTTCGACGTCAAAGTGACCAACGGCCTCAAAGATTTCTTTCCGCGCTCGGGCGCCAAGGGCGCGGTGCATGTGAAAGTCGACGTGGTCAACGGATTGGTGAAAAAAGAATGAATGCGGACTATTTCGTACTCAGTTTGCGCAATCTCTCGCACCTCGCGGAAGCGTGGGTGAGCGGTGAAGCCTTCGCGCGCGGCGCGCTGGGCATATCCGAGGCGCTGCCATTTACGCAACCTGAGGGCGAGGAAGATGTGTTCACGCGCCTTCCGGATCGGCGCGCGGTCGACGTCTATTTTCAAGCGGCTCCGTCGGGCGAGTTCATTCAAGATTTGAACGCGCGTTTTCCCGACGCTGAGTACAGCGTCAAGGGTGAGGCGGCGAAGGACTGGCTGGCCGAGTGGAAAAAGGGCTTCAAACCATTCGCACTCGCAGGTGGGCACTGGGTGATTCCCTCTTGGTGCGAGCCTCCGCAAGAGGCGCTGCATAGAATTTGGATCGACCCCGGCATGGCTTTCGGCACCGGCACGCATGAGACCACGCAGCTCATGGCTGAGACGATGCTCAAGATTTTCTCGGATGGGAAATTAAATTCATGTTTAGACGTCGGCACCGGCACCGGGATCCTTGCGATTCTCGCGCGCCAGCTCGGCGTAAAAAAGGTACGTGCCACCGAAATCGAAGCCGAAGGCCGGCGCGTGGCGTGCGAAAACTTTCGTGCCAATGATTGTGATTCGATCGCGCTCGATGAAAAGCAAGTGGAAGACTTAAATGAAACCTACGATCTGGTCGCGGCCAATATCATCGACGGCGTACTCTTGCGGCTTCAGGACACGCTCAAAGCTCGAGTAAAAAAAGGCGGCTGGCTCGTGGTCTCCGGGATCATTGGCGAGCGCGAGCAGGATTTCCTCGCCGGCTTCAAATTGCCGGCGGGCGCAACCTGGCTCTCGCGTGAAGTGAAAGGCGATTGGCGATTGTTCGCCACGAGATTGTAAAATGGCATACCGGCGCTTTTACATTGAACCCGAAATGCTCAGCGAGCACGGCGTGCACCTGCGCGGTGATCTCGTGCACCACATTCGCGACGTCTGCCGCTTCGGCGTAGGCGACACGTTTGAAGTCTTGCCGGGCGACGGCCGCGCTTGGTTGGTGCAAATCACCTCAGCCGACAGCCGCGAGATCTCAGCCAAGAAACTCAGCGAGCGCGCGCTCGAGACGCTGCCGCGGCCGCACATTACCCTCGCGCTCTCGCTGCCGAAACTTCCAAAGGTCGATTGGATCGTGGAAAAGTGCGTGGAACTCGGTGTTGCTGAAATCCGCCCCTTTGTTTCGGACTACAGTTTCTTGCGTAAAGTTTCCGAAATTTCTCCCAATCGCATCGAGCGCTGGAAAAAACTGGTGCAGGGAGCCACTCAACAAAGCGGCCGCGGCGAGTTGATGCAGATCGCAGGTCCCACCTCGCTTAAAAATCTGCTGGCCGAATTTAACCGAAGCGAGTCAACCGGTGGTCTTTTCCCATACGAGGGCGAGGCGCGCCTAGGGATCGCGGAGGCGCTACGTGCACTGCGCGAAAAAAAACTAGACCATTTGTGGGTGTTCGTGGGCAGTGAAGGTGGATTCTCAACACAGGAAGTTCAGCAATTTGCAGAGGTTGGGCTGAACCCCGTGTCCTTGGGGTCCCAGATATTGCGCGTCGAAACGGCTTGCTTGGCCCTGGTCAGCGTCATAAAGTATGAAAATGAGCAATTCCGGTAACATGAATGGCAATGCCAGCAACACCAATGACCCATTCGACGAGTTCGAGTTCAAGCCGCTGACCGACGGATTGGGATTTCATAAAAAGACCGTAAGCCTCAAAGAAGGCCTGAAGAACACAGGCGTTTTGAATGAGGAGCTGCAATCGGTCCCGCTCAGCATGCCCAAAGGGCTGCTCGACGAAGCGCCAAAGGTCGGCTCCAAAAAGCACACCTTTGAAGACGTGCTGAACGCGCTGGAGAAAACTCCTCTCGGCCGCCAGACCGCAAACCTGCAATTCACCGAACCGTTGCCGCGCCCGAAAGACAAGCGCCAGGCGATGGAAATCGAGACTCCGCGGCCGGTGCAGTCACCTTTCCCGCGTCCAGAAGCCTATAAAAATCCCGCGCTTAAAAAATCGCCCATGCCCTCCGCCACTAAGGAGCCCGCGCCCACCGTCGGCACCCGCCGTGGCGCTGCCGATTCGCCCCCGCGCAAGCTGATGCTGGCACCGGTGAGCTTTGAGTCTGCATTTCTCGATCTGATTATCGTAGCGGCGTTCTCGATGGTGTTTTTGATCGCATTGCTGATGGTGACCAAAGTGGATCTGAGCATCGTGATCGCCAATCTCGACAAAGACATCATGACTCGCATCGCCTTTGGCGTGTTGTTTATCACGGTGATGCAGATGTACGCCGTGGTTTCGCGCTCTTTTTTTGGCCGCACGATCGGCGAGTGGACCTTTGATCTTCAGCTGGGCGTCGACGAAGAGCAACGCCATGAGATTTATCCGCTGCGCGTGATCCTGCGTTCGCTGCTCAACACGGTCACCGGTTTGATTCTGCTGCCGCTGATCTCGGCGTTGATCGGCCGCGATGTGGCCGGCCAGTTGAGCGGCGTGAAGCTCTACCGCCAGCGCGCTTAATGGGACAGGTCCTTGAGCTCCCGCAATTGCTCAAAGAAATTACCAACCGGCGTGGCATGTCTCCGCGCCGTCCGCCCAAAATGGTTTTCACCAACGGTTGTTTTGATATTTTGCACGTCGGTCACGTGCGCTATTTGAAAGAGGCGCGCGGCCTCGGTGATTTTCTCGTGGTGGCGATGAACACCGATGAGAGCGTGCGCGGGCTGAAAGGCCCTGACCGTCCTGTGAACAAAGAGGAAGATCGCGCCGAAGTGCTGGCGAGTCTGAACTGCGTCGATTACGTGATTTTGTTTGGTACCGAAACTCCGCTCGATTTGATCGAAAAAATCGGCCCCGATGTTTTAGTCAAAGGCGGCGACTGGCCGGTGGAGAAAATCGTCGGTTCCAGATTCGTGCTGGCCAAAGGCGGCGAGGTGCTCTCGCTACCCTTTCACAGTGGGCATAGTACGACTGGATTGATTGGGAAAATTCAGAAGCTCTAGTGGTTCCAATTGTAAGCGGGAAAATTATTTAAAAATGATGCCCGTATTTGACGCATCTGCGTGTGTCTCAGACACATCCCACGTCGCGCTGCCCTTGAAATTTAGTATGCAGTATCAGTAGCGGATTCCCGCCTTAAGGCTGTAAACCGCATCTTGATAGCGATCCACTTCAGCAGCGGCAAACAGATTTTCAAAGTGCAGGCTTAGACCAACGACCGTATGTGTGGAGATCACCCGGTCGGTGACGGTGCGGCTTGGTTTGTCGTAGGAAGGATCGGAAGAATCAAACGTGCAATGCGCCGAACAGGTTCCACCGATAAAGGTGCCGCTCGCGTGCACCTGCCCGCCACCGAAATAGAGTGCGAAGTTTTCTACGTTTACGCCCACCATCAACTCGCTGCCGACGTTGCGGTTGACGAACGAGTCACCATAGTTGAGCTGATCGTAGTGCAGAATCGCCGATACATTGATGGGCAGAAATCGTGCTTGGTAGAACGACCAGCGCAAGGCGCCGCCGTAGTCCCCCGCGTGTACGCCGCCCATGGGAGGAATGAGGTGAAAGAACACGTCGAGATCGTTGTACAGCCCTTTGCCGATCGTGAAGCGCGAGTAGCGCCACTCGGACTCCTCGCTGTAACTGCTGTTGGCGCAGCCAGCAGAGCCGGGCACGCAGCCAAGTCGGCGGATATCGCGGATGTTGACGTACTCGATCGAATAGCCGACCTCGAAGCCGGAGTAGCCACCGAGCGGGTAAGGATTGTCGAGCATCTTGGTGGCGGTGTTGAGGCCGAGCGTGCGTACGATTTCTAGCCGATCCGTATCGGTGAGGCCCTTCGGAATATCGAAGGCGTGGGCGGCCGTGGTGAAAAGCGCGAGCGCAGCGAACAGCAGATGCATTCCCCGAGATTAGTTAAAATCCCGGGGAGAGTCTACGGACCTTGTGTCGTGGTTACGAGTGTTTCGCTGGCCGGTTGCTGCACTCCAGCGGCCGTCGCCGCAGGCGGCGCGGTGGGCGCGGGCAGCATCGTGCCGAGTAACTTCTGTAGCAGCGAGTAGGTCTGGTTCGCCTGGCTGTTGACGTTGGGGTCGTGGGATTTGGTCAAGGGCTGAAGCAGCGTCAGAAACTGCTGAAATTTAGGACCGTTCAGAGCCACTACGTCTTGCGCCTTGGGCCCGCTGGTAGCCGGATCCGCAGGCTGCTGCAAATAGCGGTTGGCGGCGAGCTCCACATAGTGAGCCGCCAGCACGATGCTGTATGAGTCATTGCCCGAGAGCACCCGCTGCAAATAGCCGAGGTTGGAAAGAGTTGTGTAGTTGTTCAAAAAACCATCGACCGATGTGCGTAGCGCCGTGCCCGAGTTTTCTACCTTCTGCACGCCGGCTAAAACCTGAAAGCTCATCAACGAGGGAGTCATACCGGCACAGAGCGCACCAAGCTGTTTCATGTCCACCCGTGAATCGGCGAGCATCAGCTGGGTGATCTTGTAGAAGATATCCGCGCCGACGAGATTCTGCTGATATTGTTGAATGAACAAACTGGTCATTTTGGCGTCGGGGCGGGTGAGCAAGCGGCGCATCCACTCCTCCAAGCCAACAAATGCATCTTTGTCGGTCGCGGCGACAGGTGCGATCGCGCCGGTCGTGAGCGCGGTCTGCATGGTGGTAGGCACATCGTCGTCGGTTTTCTTCTCCGGCTTCGGGGCGGGCTTCTTGGCGAGTTCTTCTTGTTTGCCCTCAACCGGCTTTTTCTTTTTACGGCGATATTTCTTGCCGGTCTTGGGATCGACGAAGACTTCGTAGTCATCCGGGTTCTTGGCCGGTTTGACATCGCCTTTGCCTTCGCCGCCTTTTTCCTTATGCTCGAAATCCGTTTGTTGCGGGAGGGCTGAAGCGTTCGCTGCGACAAAGGCTTTGAGTTGCTCGGCGCTTACGGCCGGGAGCGGGTGCGATTTGGCTACATTGTCGGCGTGTCTGTGCTGGGGCTTCAACTTCACACTGTAGGGTTTGCCCGTCGCCAGTCCGAAGGAGAAACCGTCTTTGTCGAAGAAGTTCGTTGGCGTACCGGCTGGCATGTGTTTGAAGACTTCAAACATCAGCCCGACGCCGATGACCAGCACGAGCAGCCAGGTTTTCCAGTTCATGTCGTTCATAAGAACTCCTTCGCACTTACCTAAGGCAGCAAACGTGCCCTCTGAGGGCTCGTGTAAGCTGGCGGTATGATTTGGGAATCTCAAATTGAGAATGAGTGCTTGGCGCGACCCTCTGTCAGGCACTTGGACAGCTGGACAAGCACTTAAAAAAAACCTACTCTTTTTGAATAGTTAGAGATGAAGAAAGGGCTATCGTGTGAGTGCCGCAGAAGGGACACGCCTGTTGAAGGCCGCGAAAAGCGGAGACTTTCAGGCATTCGCCAAATTGCTGAGTTGGTGCGAGCGCAGCCCCGCCGGCACGGTGTTGGGTTTGAAGGATTTGTTGAAACCTGCCCGTCGCACGTTCCGCATCGGCATTACGGGGCCACCGGGAGCGGGTAAATCCACTCTGGTGGGGAGCTTGATCACCGATTTACTCAAGCGCGATCTGAAAATCGGTGTGATCGCGGTCGACCCGTCGAGCCCCTTCACTCGCGGCGCCATTCTCGGTGACCGCATTCGCTACAACGAGCACTTTTTGAACGAGAACGTTTTTATTCGCTCGCTCGGCACACGCGGCAGCCTGGGAGGCTTGTCCAGCGCGGCTTTCCTGATGGCGCGCGCGTTCGATGCCTGTGCCTTCGATATCTTGCTGATCGAGACCGTTGGCGTAGGGCAAACCGAACTGGATGTTTTGCACGTCGCCGATCAAGTGTGCGTGGTGCTGGTACCCGAGAGCGGCGATGCGATTCAGGCGATGAAGGCCGGGCTGATGGAGATCGCCGATATTTTCGTAGTAAATAAATCAGATAGACCGGGGGCCGATGGATTGGCGCGCGAAATCGAAGCTTCGGTTCATGACGGCGAGGGCTCCGCGCGCGTGGTGAAGTGTGTGGCCACGGAGGGCAAAGGCGTCGCCGAGTTGACGGAGATGCTGCTGACGGCACGCTCGAGCGACGCGATTCTCGACCGGCGCGCGCGGCCCGAGCGCTTGCGTGAAGAGGCAAAGGCGTTGTTGCGCGGAGAGTGGGAGCGTAAGCTGGACGTGAAGCTCAAGAAGGTCAAAACGGCTGGGGACTTGGCGAAATTGATCGGCAGCCGTACGCGGTGATTGAGCGAACGGATTGTGCGTGGCGACGCCCAACGTGACTGAGGCACACGCATGGGCGTCATCCGGCGTGTACCGCACTCATGCAGCCGCGTTTGAAAATTCCAATAAGTGTTCA
>JAYWAE010000297.1:0-4354 GCA_043782715.1 Pseudobdellovibrionaceae bacterium
TGTTCATCCCATGCTTAGTCGTGCGCATGGTGAAGAACTCGATGTACATTTTGTAATCGAAAGCCACGGCCAGCAAAACCATACCGCAGGCGATTGCAAACAAGAGCGAATTGAGATTGATCCACATTCCCGTCACGATTTGCACAGCGAAGGCCGCGATCAAAACCAAGAACGCCGCGAGAAAGCAGATTTTAGCCGACTTGCTCACCGTTTACCTCCAACGCGACGACTCAACTACCCGTTGAGTCAGAAAGACGAAAAGCCCGATGAGACTGACGAAAAACACCACCGACTTCAATTTGATCGAACCTAAAAGAAAATTGAGAAAGTGTTGGCCAATCGACATGTACTCGAGCACCGCGGCCACATTCGGTGAACTCTCCCCGCCAGCTCCTTGTGCGATAAACCAAAGCAAGATATTGAAAATTAGGCCCATCACCACGCTGAGCACGATCGACTCAGTCAACGAGGAAGCGAACAAACCGACTGCCACGTAGGCCGCCGAAACCAGCAGCACGCCGAGATAGGCAGACAACAGCGGCGCCATGGGAAAAGCAGTGACCGCGCGAACGGACAACGGATACAAAAACGAAATCGCAGTCAGTGCCGCCACTGAGCCGAAGCCGGCCAAAAATTTACCGACCGCGATTTCGGTCGCCGTCACGGGTGAGGTCAGCAAGAGGTCATATGTACGTAATCGCTTTTCCTCGGCAAGCAAGCGCATGGTCAACGCGGGGACCACGAATACGAAGAGCAGATTGATTTGTGAAATGTGCAGCATAAACACCTCACGCTGCAAATTCATTCCGGCCTCAGTGCCCATGTTTTGACGTGAATTTTCGGCAAACTGCATGATGTTGCGAATAAAGGTGTAACTCCACAAAACCGTGCACAAACCCGCGATGATAAAAAACAAGGGGCTGGTCAGCAGGTTCTTGATGTCTTTCCAAGCTATGGTGTGAATCGCGCGCATTTTTGACTCCCCGTCAGACTGTGGCTACGCCGGATGTGAGTTTGATAAAGATGTCCTCGAGCGCCAGAGCTTGTACGCGTAACTCAAGCAGCCCAGCGCCTTGGCCGACCACGAAGCCCGCGATTTGTTCGACCGCGTTCTCGTTGCCATCCGATTCCACCTCAATAAAATTGCCTGAGTTGACGGCCCGGCGTACGCCCGCGACTTTTTGCAGACCCGAAAGCACCGCATCTTGATTGCGGCGCACGCGCAACGTCACCATATGGCCGCCCCCCGACATCCGCCGCGACAATCCGTCGAGCGAGTCTTCCGCAACGATGCGGCCACGGTTGATGATGATGACCTTTTCGCAGCTGGCCTGCACCTCAGGCAAAATATGCGTCGATAAAATAATCGTGTGTTGGCCTTTGAGCTGGCGTATCAACTGGCGAATTTCCGCAACCTGCATCGGATCCAAACCGACTGTCGGTTCGTCGAGCACGAGAATTTCGGGATCCGAAACCAGCGCCTGCGCGAGCCCGACACGTTGTTTGAAACCCTTCGACAAATTTCCGATCAACCGGTTGCGCACGTCTCCCAAACTCGTTTTTTCGAGAGCACCTGCTACCAAACTTTTGACCCGGGTTTTATCTACACCCTTAAGATTGGCCACGAACGTAAGATAGTCGGTTACGAACATGTCGTGATAAACGGGCGGGGTCTCGGGCAAATAGCCAATTCGCCTCTTCACTTCCATGGGATCGGCAAAGACATCAAAACCCGCGACCTGCACTTCGCCCGAGCTCGGCGCCATATAGCCGGTGATGATTTTCATGGTGGTGGATTTGCCGGCTCCATTGGGGCCGAGAAAGCCAACGACTTCACCTTTGGCGACGGTGAAATTTAGGTTTTGGATAGCCGGACGGTCGCCGTAGTTTTTAGATAGGTTGCGTACATCGATCATGTCGTACCTCGATGCATTAAAAGATGAAATTGAAACGCGAAGGAGTCAAGCGCGTGCGCGCCATTCACCCGGGGAATTGATAAATTAAAACCCGTTCATCGTGAAAGGTAACGCGGCCGATCTTGTCGCCCTTCACCGGTCGCACAAAGCGGCATTCGGTCATGACAATATCAAACTTTTCTCCGGCGTGCTGGGCCGCTTTGGGGCCGAGGAAGTGGCGGACGAACCACTGCGCCACTTCCATGATCCGCTCGTCCGTTACTTTGACACTCTTGTTGCGAAATAGCACCGCATGGCTGCTCGGGTAGTCGCGCATGTGGAACCAGAGATCCCATGCCCGCGCTTTGCGCAAAATCTTGAGGTTGTCGGCGGCGGATTTTCCCATCACGGCCGTCGTGCCGTCGCTCAAATGCAACGTGCGGCCCTGAGCCTCGATTTTCGCAAGCGTTGGCTGATGTTTGACCGGTTCCGCGGCCCGCACCAAAAGAGACGCAGGAGCCGAGAGCCGATCTTGCAGCTTACCGATCTCGTCCACCAGCGCCTGCACACGTTTTTCCGTGCCGAAAACCTTGCCATCGCCCTCGCGCGCCTTGGTGAAACACTGCTCGATGTTCCAGGCCAGTTTGCGCCTGCGGTCGACGAATGGATTCCATTCTGGCGGAACAGCGAGCGATTGGTTGTTTTTGAGCCAATCGCCAATCTGCCGCCACGGCAAATCCTGTTTGCGCTGCAACTCTTCGCGCACCTTGGCGAGTGCCTTTTGTTTTTTCTCGAGCTCACGTTCCAGCTTGAATTTGATATCGCCCGGTCCATTTTTCAGCGGCTTGCCGTTCGCGCTACCGCGTGAACGCAGCCACTCTTGGCGCAAATCTTCGAGCGAACGTACCTGCCCAATCGGGGAAGTACTCTCCAGCAAAGGCTGCAGCGGCGACGGCCGTTGCCACGAAATCTGCTTGCCCGCCGCCCGCACGATCAAGTTGCGCCCGTGCGGAAACAAGCGAATCTCGATCTCCACGGATTTATCCCCACTGTCTTGCGAATCACCAAAACGCAAAAGCACCACTCTTCCGAGCTCCGTCACGCGCGTGAGCGCCCCGAGGACACGGCCGGTAAAATGAGCGCGGAGAAAGAGCTGCAAAGGGGTCTTCTGGACCTGAGGCCGGAGAGGCAAAGCCGTCCACGGCAGAAGGCTGGGCCGTGTCGCATTCAAGTCGATCCACAACCAAAGTACGCCCGAAGAGGAATAAAAACCGAGCACGCAGTCACTTTCGCCCGTTTGGACCTCTTGCAGGCGCAGGCCCACTAGTGGCGCAAGCGACGCAATTACGTTGTCGAGTTCGGATAAGGTCCAGGCTTTCACGGGTGCACCTTAGCTTTGCGGGCAAGTTCTCCGAAAAGACTAATGAAAGAGGCGGCAAATGTCCACCTTCCACGAAGATCCATTATATCAGGTTTTTGAAGAGCACCTGCACTCAGGGCTCTATGACGAAGCTCCGGTGGAGCAATTCGTGCGCGACGTCGTGGATTTTTACTTCACGGCGCTCAATCGTACCGGCCACATTCCCCATCGCATGCACGAACATCTGCGCAACGACATGGGACAGGACGTGCAGGAAATGCTCAAAGTCAAAATTTACGGGCATTTTGGAATCGGCGAATACAACCGTACTCGCCGCAAGAAAAGTTCTTAAAGACTAACGGGGTCCGCCGTTTGTGACCTTGGCCGCAGGCTTGACCGCGGCCTTAGGGCCGTTGGTGGCGACGAAGGACGGGCGAACCATATTCACACGTTTCGCAACGGCCTTCGAACCATTGTTCGCGACGACCGACGGGCGAACTAGGTTCACCGGCTTCGCAGCGGCAGCGGTTGCGACAGTTTTAGCGGCTTCATCGGCCTTCATCTTGGCGACGAGGCCCGCGACGTCACCGCTAGTGGCGGTTGCCCGCGGAGTGTCCAAAGGTTTAGCTGCGGGCAGCGGAGCATTTTTGGCCGGGAATTCGGGGCGAACCATGTTGATGACAGGCTGACCCGTGCCACCAGCGGCTGCAGCAGCAGCCTTGGCAGCTTGGTCGGCCTTCATTTTTGCAACCAGGCCGGCGATGTCACCGGTGGCGGCGACGTGCGGAGAATTGTCGGCCGATTTGTTGATCACGGTCGTGTTGTTGGTCAAAGCATTGTCGTTCGTCAAACCATTGGTGTTTGTGAGATCCATGTCGCCCTTGCCGGCTTCGGTGGTTTGTCCGGGACCTGGTTTTTCACCATTGGAGGGCTTGTCCTTAAGCTTGAGGGCCGCAGCTTGAGCGGCAATATTATTGAGTTCTTGCAGCGCCACTTCGTAGGTCTTGTAAACTGGGGTATCCGTCGTCAGGCTGTTTTCAATCATGACGTAGCCACCGTTTTGCGCAACCATGTGAAATACGGCCGCCTGATATTGATT
>JAYWAE010000298.1:0-4316 GCA_043782715.1 Pseudobdellovibrionaceae bacterium
GCGGGTGGTGCCGAACATGCCGCTGACATTGGCGCTGACGCGTTTGGATTGCTTGGAAGCATCGAACAAATAGACTTCGTCGGCCGGAACGCCGTTGGCCCGAGCCATAGCGAGCACGGCCTCACGCACCTCGCCGTCGGGCAGCGGGGTGTACTTGTTGAAAATCGGCGCCAGGTACACCGGCGCAATCATGATCGTAAATACGAGGAACGCGGTCGACACTGCGGTTCCCCATATCCACCAAGTCGTGCGCAAGCGGCCGATGACCCAGTAAATAAAACCGGTAAACACACCACCGAGTACGAGGCCGATCCCAAGCCCTTTGAGCTGCTCGAGCGTCCAGCCGCCAAAAGTGAGATTGGACAATTCGTACTGATGTTCACGGAAATACTCTTGGTACCCGGTCAGTGGAAAAGTCAGCAACGAAACCAACAGGATGTATTGAATGTAGTAGATCCACGTGCGCATAAAGGCGAAGCGCGTCCACTTTTCGGCGCGCTGGCGCATCTTCACCGACCAACCGGTGCGCATCAGCAGCCAGGCGACGGCCAGACCGTAGACCAGGTTCCACAGCTGCAACCAGTATCCACCCTCAAAGTACGAGTTGGATTTGGCCAGCTGGTCCGGCGTCATGGTCGCGAGGTACGTTTGCACAGCGGCTTCAACGGCTTGATTGGCTAGATTTGTCATGGATGTTGCTGTAGCGGGTTGCGCGAAGATACGCAAGCCGAGACAATATTGCGGGGGGCTCAGTGAACGAAAAATTGGTCGAGAATCACTTTAAATTCGGTGAGAACTGGGAAAAACTGGTCGCCACGATTTCCGACGACGGCTTGCGTTCTGCGATTGAAGATCTGTCGGGCTTTCTTGGCACCGATACGCTGCAGGGCAAAAGCTTTCTCGATATCGGCTGCGGTAGCGGACTACATTCGCTGGCCGCCTATAAAATGGGTGCCTCTTCAATCATCAGCCTCGACATCGATCCTAAAAATGTCACGAACGTACAAAACATCAAACGCAAGTTCCAAGTCCCGAGCACGGCCGCGTGGACGGAAGGTCTACTCAGCATCGTCGAAGCCGATCAGGTCAAAAAATTAAAACCGGCCGACATCGTTTACTCCTGGGGCGTACTGCATCACACAGGTGATATGTGGAACGCGATTCGCAACGCCGCAAGTTTGGTGAAACCGGGCGGCCAATTCTACATCATGCTCTACCGCGACTCACACCTAGCGGGAATGTGGAAGTTCATAAAACGTGTTTACACCTTCAGCCCCAGCCCCGTGCAGTTCTTATTGCGCATTCTCTACGCCGGAATGCTACTCACCGCCCTAGCCCTGTCAGGCCGCAACCCCGCCCGCGTAGTCCGCGACTACGGCAAAAAAATGCGCGGCATGACCTGGTACGTAGACGTAGTCGATTGGCTCGGCGGCTATCCGTTCGAATATTGTTCGGCCGAAGAGTGCATCGACTTCCTGAAGCCAATGGGCTTCAAGCTGACGAAGATTTATCCTGAAATCTCGCCGAGACAGCTGGGGCTAAAGGGCACAGGCTCGTATACCTTCCTGTTCGAACGCGCAAAATAAAAGGGTACCGAGTCGGACACGTTCCTGTTTGAACGCGCAAAAAAAAGAGATCACGGTCAATCTGCGCCCTCTGCTCATGAGCCTGCTCCTGCCCGACCCCTGCATTTGCTTCCACTTGATTTAATCGGCACCAATTCAACGAAACATTCGCCGTCCGCGGCCGAGGATGAATTAAATTGTGAGATAAAATTTTTGAAGATGAAGACGGAAGAATTGACTTCTACATACTCTCGATTTATACCATCGTTCACGTGAAACAGTTAAAACTTATCAAAAGCCAGAAAACTGAATATGGGGGATCGCTCCTAAAAACGCGAAAAGGGCGTGCTCACGGGCGGCCGCTCGGCACCAAGAACTCGATGCACATTGTCCTGCGCTCATCCCTTGCCAAGGGCGAATGGTCGATGAAGCGAAGGAAGAACGAGAAATTAATCGAGTCTTACATCGGCAAGTTCGCTCATAAGTATGGCGTACGCGTGCATTCGTCGGCCAACGTGGGTAATCACCTTCATTTGCACATACAACTCGCCAATAGACATGCTTACCGGCCCTTTATTCGTGCTCTTACGGGCGCGATTGCGATGGCGATTACAGGATTCAGCCGATGGAAGAAGGCGCCGAAGGGCTTCCAGTTTTGGGACTATCGGCCCTACAGCCGGGTGGTCTTTGGCTGGCGTGGATTCACTACACTCAGGTCTTACGTTGAACAGAATCAAAGGGAAGGCCTGGGTTACCCGGAGGACATCGCCGATAACCTCAAACAGGAGTTCACTTGGGTGGACTACGCGGCCGAGGGCATCGATTTGGACACCGCCTAAGGGATGCGGGTGGCTCAAAACGAGACGGCCGCCCCGAGCTGACCAAACCCTGTACAACCCCCCAACAGATCGCCGTCCCGCGATACGTCTCACGCCCTCAATTTACATGTAATTTCGAATAGTTAGTACAGTGCCGGTCGCGGCACCCCGCTTGCTCCTACCAACTATAGAGTGAAGGAGCATCCGCCATGAAGATCCTAGCGACGTACCTCAAATCCCGCAAGCTGCCGCTGGCGCTACTTATGTTGTGTACCCTGCAGTGGGTGGCGCAATTCGACTTTGATTTCAATACTGAGGATTGGGCGAGCAAGGTTGGGGTCACGGCGAAGAAAGAAGAAAAAGGCCGCACCACGGAACTTGGTAAACCGATGGTGACCAAGAATAAGCCTGAAAAAGAAGTCGAGGTTCTGCTCAACGATCCCGCCATTTCTTCAGGCTGGGGTTTGAAAATGACCGAAGCTCAGCGCGCTTGGCGAATTTCGCAAGGCAGCCGTGATATCACCGTTTGCGTGATCGACACCGGCGCCGATATTCATCACCCGGATCTGATCAACAATTTGTGGGTCAACAAAGGCGAAGTCGGCATCGACAAAAGAGGCCGCGACAAAGCCACCAATGGTATCGACGACGACGGCAATGGCTTTATCGACGATGTCCACGGTTGGAATTTCGTGAACAACAACAACGACGTCAAAGACGAGCACGGCCACGGCACTCACATCGCAGGCATCATTGGCGCCGAAGGTGGCAATGGCATCGGCATCAGCGGCGTCTCTCCAAAAGTCAGCTTGATGATCCTCAAATATTACGATGCCAAGGGCAATGACGTGAACAACTTGGTCAACACCGTGAAGGCAATCGATTACGCCGTCAAAATGAATTGCAACATTATCAACTACTCAGGTGGCGGAATCGCGCCCAGTCCCGAAGAGCGCGCCGCCATCGACCGTGCCAATCACAAAGGCATTTTGTTTGTCGCCGCTGCCGGCAACGAACGTTCGAATTCGGATTTGCGCAAGTACTACCCGGCCGATTACGGCTTGCCGAATATCCTCTCCGTCACCGCCATCGATCGCTTTCAAAACGTATTGCCGTCGTCGAATTATGGCGAACAGACCGTGGACATCGCAGCTCCGGGCAACGACATCATCTCGACTCTGCCGGGTGGCCAGTACGGCTACATGACCGGCACTTCGCAAGCCACCGCCTTCGCCACCGGTGTCGCGGCACTGGTGATGGCCAACAACAAACAACTGCGCAATGCCAAAGACATCCGCAAGTACCTCACCCAGACCGGCGACGATGATGAAAAACTTGCAGGAAAAACGCGCTGGCGCAAGCGCTTGAATTCTTACAAAGCGCTCGCGATTCAAGACTCAGATCTCAGTTTTACGGGTATGAAAGCCGACAACGACTCCAGCTTTCGTAAAAATGAGTTCGCCTCGGACCAGTCGACATTCGATGACGGCGACGATGTGAAGCCGGAGAACAAGATTTCGTCATTTGCCAGAAAGATCCAGACTCATATTGGCAAGCAAGGTATTGTCGTGCCCAATGCAAACGCCGATACCGCCATCAACGACTAAAATCATGCGCCTATTATTCGCCCTGGTAAGTGTGGCATTCCTGGCCGCGCCGGCCCCGGCGGCCCACGCCGGAGCACCCGCCTTGGCGCCGGTGTATTTAGGTAGCGAACCGCTGGCCTTCAGCCTCGAAGCCGATTTTCAAAAGCTTTTCCGCGAGCGCGACCCCGACAATTCCGAAAAAGCCATCTTACGCTACTTCGATCCCCTGCGCGGCGGAGATATCGAACTGACTGTCGACGTGCGCGTGCGCGGGAACACGAGCTTGCTCGCCGACGAGTGCAGCTTTCCCAAAATTTCAATCGAGTTCCGCAAAGAAAAAGAACTTA
>JAYWAE010000299.1:0-1598 GCA_043782715.1 Pseudobdellovibrionaceae bacterium
GCTAAAAAGGTGACATGGCTCAAAGGCGACTGGACGCAGAGAAATGAGCAAATTACCCGCTTCCTCAATGGCTACAACCGCGCCGGTGTTCCATTCTACGTTTTATTTTCTGCCGCCCACCCCGAGGGCGTTGCGCTGCCAGAGGTTCTGACCAAGTCGTCATTCATGGGCTACATCAACCGCGAATTTCCATAGGAGGTTTTATGAAAACTAGAATTCTCGCACTGCTGCCGTTGGTATTTTGTGCATTCACCTCTTCCGCGTTGCTCAAGAGCGGCGATTCCGCTCCCGACTTCACGCTCAAAGGTGCGGATGGCAAGCCGTATAAACTAAGCGAGTTTAAAGGTAAGACCGTTGTACTCGAGTGGTTTAACAAAGATTGCCCCTACGTGCGCAAGTTTTACGATTCCAAAACCATGCAAGGCCTGCAAAAAGACATGACGGCCAAAGGTGTCGTTTGGTTTTCGATCGTTTCGTCGTCGGCCGGCAATGAAGGATTTATGGACGCCGCTACCGCCGCCAACGTACGGGCGGAAAAGGGCATGGGCAATACAGCGGTTCTGCTCGACGACAAAGGCGCCGTTGGCAAGCTTTACGCCGCCAAAACGACGCCTCACATGTTCGTCATCGACAAAATGGGCAAGCTTGCCTACCAAGGTGCGATGGATGATCAACCGTCCGCCAATCCCGAGACTTTGAAGAAGGCCAACAACTATGTCGCCGCTGCTCTTGGCGCGCTTGAAAAAGGCCAGCCGGTGAAGGACGCCTCGACTCAGCCTTATGGTTGTTCGGTGAAGTACTAGATTTTTGCCCTCCGCATTCGCTGTCCCTTTGGGCTCATTGAATGCGGATCTCTCCCGTAGGTTCAGTGAATGCGGGTTTCCCACGCAGACTTGGTGAGTGCAGATCTGCAAATTTTTAAATCGCGAGATTCGAATCTACAAAGCTCCGCTGGTGCCAGCTTAATGAACGAAACCTTTACGCCCGTGCGTCTCCGGTAGGCCGATCAATTCGGGCAGCCATTCGGGGATACTCTTGGTTTTGAATCCCATCAAGCGCATGCGGTCGCAGTTCATAAACCAGTCGCCATCGGGGCAGTAGGGTGAGATGCCCTCACTTGCGCCCTTGGGTGTGGGCAGGATGTTGGCGCGCTTGCCCGTGATCAGTTCGATTTGGGCGCAAAGCCCGCGCACCGACATGGTCTCGGGACTCGCGACGTTGAGTGGGCCGTTGAACTTCCCATCGCGGGCCCACAGCAGAAAGTCGGCGGCATCACCGGCGTGTAGCATGGAAAAACGAGCATCGGGTTTTTCGGCGTAGATCGTCTCGCCCGCTTTGGCGCGTTCAATGTGGAACTCGAGCCGGCGGGTGTAGTCGTCGGGCCCGAGAATGACGGGAAAGCGAATACTCAACACCGGAAACCCAGCCGAGCGTGTGAAGACGGTCTCGGCTTGGCGCTTGCCGTGCTGATAGGCCAGCCCGCCATGGGCATCCGCAGTGAGCGAAGTGGCGAGGTCCCAAGTTGCGGGATCGAATGCGGCTTCTTTTAGGTCGACACCCAAATTATAAACAGAAACAGTTGATATGAAAATATAACT
>JAYWAE010000300.1:0-11392 GCA_043782715.1 Pseudobdellovibrionaceae bacterium
GCGCGCCGCTTCCGGCAAAGCAGAAACTGGAACTATTAAAATTGTCATCGAAGAGATAGAGGGCGTGATTCGTGTGTCGGTGAGCGACGACGGCCGGGGAATCAATCCCAGTGAAGTTGCGGCCAAGGCCGTAGAAAAAGGCATCCTTTCTAAGGCCGAAGCGGCCACCATGTCGAACGAAGAAAAGTTGAATCTTGTTTTCAAGCCGGGCTTTTCCACAAAAAGTGAGGCCACTGAAATTTCGGGTCGAGGGGTTGGTATGGATGTGGCGAAATCGTCAATTGAAAAGCTCGGGGGAAACTTTTCGGTTGAATCGAAAATCGGCGTTGGAACTTCGTTTGTCTTTACTCTACCGAATAATCCGAATTACGCGCCGGAAGAAAAAAAAGCCGGCTGAGGCATGGCCAGACCTAAGGCCAATTTGGGTAGGCCACGCAATTGCGATATGAAAGAATGAGTACAATGAACCTATGAGAAGCCGATTGAAGATTGAAAAGCCAAATTTTCACATGGATCAAGCGGCCAACTCTCGCATTGTTCTTGCGGCTAGAAACCTAAGCACCAAAGTCATTGAGTATCGCGATCAGGCTGAGGCCATACGTCAAACCCCTAAGCCCCTGGTCGAAGCCTTGGCCAAAGAAGGACTGTATCAGATGTTTTTGCCGCGTTCTGCAGGTGGGCCAGAGCTTTCGCCTTTCGAGGCGTTTTACGCGATCGAACAACTCTCGCGGGCAGACGGCTCAGTTGGCTGGAACGCGATGATCGCTTCTGGGCTCTCTATTTTGGCTGGACGGCTAGCCCCTGAGATTGTTCGAACGATGTGTGGCGCTCCGGCAAATATTCGGATCGCGGGAAGTTTGCGTCCGGAAGCTAAGGCAGTACCTTGTGAGGGCGGATACAAAGTCAGCGGCAACTTTAGTCTCGGCAGCGGCATAGACTCCGCCACTTGGCTTCACTGCCCGGCAATTATTTATGACGGGGATAAGCCTGCGGTGACGGACAACGGCGCGCCTAAGGTCAGGACCATGTTTATCTCTGCGAAGCATGCAAAAATCATAGATAACTGGTCGGTCATGGGAATGCGGGGGACAGGGAGCAAAGATTTTTCCATAGATAGCGTCTTCGTCCCTACGGCTTACAGCTATTCGCTGAGTGAACCAGCCGTGGAAAAAGGCCCACTTTATCATTCCCGATTTTGGGTGACGGCATTTTACTCAGCAACCGCTGCGAACGCACTCGGAATGGCACGGGGGGCAATTGACAGTCTCATCGAGCTCTCGCAGGCAAACGGTTCTACGCTTTCCAAAACTACGCTCAAAGACCGGCACCCAGTTCAGGCGAAGATTGGCGAGGCTGAAGCAATACTCCAGTCGGGGAGAGCTTATCTTTTAGATTCACTTTCAAAGGCGTGGGAGGCGGTCCGCCAAGATCCGCAGCACATCACTACGGAAATTGCCCATGCGCGCTTGGCTATTGCTCACAGCATGCACGAAGCCGTTCGTGCGGTTGACCTTGTTTTTCACGCGGCTGCCGCGAATGCGATTTATTGTAAAAATCCAATCGAACGTTATTTTCGCGATATTCATGTGGCCGCCCAACACAATGCGGCCTTTCCGTCCCATTACGAAGTGGCGGGAAAAGTATTCCTGGGTCTGTCTGTGTCAGACCCAGGATGGTAACTTTAAGCAGGTTGCCAGGGTTTCAAGTCCTCAGCGGACATAGCCTGTTTGACGCCTTGGCGATCTTCTAGGCGTCCCATAAATTTTTGAATATTGGGCCAACTCTTGGTGCTCATGCCGACGAGGGTTGTCCAACGGAACATGGTGTAGAGATAGGGATCTGCCACCGTAAAAGCGGTTCCCGCCATGTAGTTATTGGACTTCAGGTGATCTTCAACGAGATTAAACCGGCTCGACAATAATTCTTTAAAATAGTCTTTCAGTTGTTGGAGTCCCTCAGGATTTTTCACCATTCTTTCACCTAAAAAAACCGGCGTAAAAGCCTTGTGGATCTCCGTAGCGATAAAATTCAGCCACTGATGAGTTCGAGCCCGTTCAAGTGAACCCTCTTTTGGCAATAGCTTTGCATCCGGTTTTTGTCCAGCAAGGTACAGAGAAATAGCAGAGGCTTCCGTCAGGATTTCGCCGCTATCCAACTGCAGTGCGGGTACAAGTCCTGTTGGATTTATTTTATGAAAATCGCCGCCAGAATATTTTTTAGTCGCGAAGTCGACTTTTTCGAGCGACAACTTCATCCCCATTTCGCATGCGACAATGTGCGGAGCCAACGAGCAAAGTCCAGGAATCATATATAACTTCATAAAAATCTCCTTTTAGACATTTTGGGAGTGGGCAATATGTGAGTCAAGCGAAAGGTATTGGCACTCCCCGGTGAATCTATACGCTCTCTGGTTCGGTGTTATGCGATGCAATCGTTGCGCAAATAAAATCCGATCAAAGTCTAGAACAGGCGTTCGTCATGCACATTCAACTATTTCCTGAGTTCGGCTGGCGTTAATATTAAAAAGTATTTAGGCAAACGCGTTCAGCAAAAACGCACGCGAAAGTTGAGCAAATTGAACGCAAAAGAGATTATTGAACTCAGCAAAAAACATACGCTCTTTTCTTGGGCTAACCAAAAAAGTGTAGACCCAATTGCTGTCGACCATGCCAAGGGTGTTTACTTCTGGGACGTCGATGGGAAAAGGTATTTAGACTTAGCTTCGCAACTTATGCTGAGTAATATCGGACATGGAGACCCTCGGGTAAATCGGGCCATATATGAGCAGGCAAACAAAATTAACTATGTTTATACCGGACAGGTAACTGAAGTTCGCGCCCGATTGGGCGAGCTTTTAGCGCAAATTACGCCCTCTAAGATAACAAAGTCGCTGTTTACATTGGGGGGCGCAGACGCAATTGACAACGCCATGAAGATTGCGCGTCTATACTCAGGAAAGCAAAAAATAGTAGCTCGCTACCGGGCCTATCACGGGGCGTCGTTCGGCTCGATGAGCGCCGGTGGCGATCCTCGAAAAATTCCGAATGAGCCCGGTGTCCCTTGGGTTGTTCATGTACACGACCCCTATGCTTATAGGAGCCCATTGTATCGGCACTGCAGTGCTGAGGAGGGCGAAGATATTCTGGCGGATTTAATTTTAGAAACCGTACAGCTGGAGGGGCCGGGAACAGTCGCTGGAATTCTTCTTGAGGGTTACAGTGGAGGGAGTGGGATCATCCAGCCGACAACAAAAAACTTTTGGCACAAAATTCGAAAAATATGTGATGAATATAACATCGCTTTGATTGTTGACGAAGTTATGAGTGGTTTTGGTAGAACAGGAAAATGGTTTGGAATAGACCACTATGATATTTGTCCCGACATTATGGCAATGGCAAAAGGCCTAACGTCTGGGTATGTTCCAATGGGTGCGGTCGCGGTCACTGAAAAAATCGCAGAACATTTTGACAACAATTTTCTAGCTTGTGGAATGACCTATAATTCACATCCATTGGCCTGTGCCGCAGCTCTTGCGAACATCAACGTTTTACAAGAAGATAAACTTATCGAGCGCGCTGCGGACATGGGACTTCGCTTAGAACGGAAACTAATGGCGCTAAAAAGTCGGCATCCTTGTGTTGGCGACGTTAGAGGCAAGGGTCTTCATTTTTGTCTGGAACTCGTAAAAAATCAGGAAACCAAAATCCCAATTTCGGAATGGAACGCTCCACCTTCCAAGCCGATGGTTGAAATGGCGAGATATTTTAGGGAGCAGGGCCTCTCAACAATACTTCGTTGGAATTTCGTGTTTGTTTGTCCTCCGCTCTGTATCACAGAATCGGAACTTGATGAAGGTCTTAGCATCGTCGCAAAGGGCCTTGAAATTGCCGATAAATATACCAACTAAGCTGGCGCATATTCGCGACCATCGGCGAGTTGGGACCAGTGATTAAGACCTGCACTTGGCATGTATCTAAGTCAGATCTATCATTCAATGATGGGACTTCTTGGAAAACCGGCTCCCCGGACTCGCATCATAGTTGGGACAACAATATCAATTCTCTTCTTCACCATTTGGATGCCGCAGCCAGTTCGAGCGGCGGAGATCGTTAAAGCTACCTCAAAAGCAGTCCTCATTAAATTTGAACCGTTGGACGAAAACTTTGTAACTGGGGACAAATTGTTGACCCTAGAAAACGGCGTTCAGCATGGGCTACTGGAGGTCACTAAGATTAAGGATGGGCGGCTCATTGCGCAAATTCTCAATGGTCATGCATCTGTAGGCATGACCGTTCAAAGATTTGGAGTAGTTGGTGATGCAAAGGCCACACCCACGACATCCAATCTTGAGTCCGTGATAATACGTTTTATTTCTACTGGCGTTTTTAGAGGGATACCTTTATATCGACCGGTATTGATGGGTGCAGTTCTCATCGGCAATTCGGGTCCAACGGGAGGCGTAGCAATCCTTAACCAGAGTTTGCCGGCCACTTCTGAATACGATTATTGGGTTGGATATGCATTTAACCGGCTCAACTGGTCTCTATCTCCGACGATTTCACGTGAGGTCTATTTCGGCAATAGAAACACGGACGTCTGGGTCATAAAACTTGACGTAACTTACCGAATTCTAACGTTAGATCTTCAATACATGCCACGGTTTTACGGTTCGAAATCCGACGACATGTACTATAAGTTGTCGTCCCTTATTGGCTTAGGTCAACGTTGGAAAGTTGCATGTAGCGTGGGATACCAAAAATTTTCGAACGAACAAAGCATCGGATGGAAAAACTATTTGGATTACAAGATCGGGCCTGTGTACTCCATGCCTGAATTTGCCGTGGAATTCGATTGGACGACCACGAATCGGCGAAATTTGGCGGGCCAGCCTTATCCTGATGAAAGTGCGGCTGTTGTGATTTCAAAGCAATTTTAAAGTCGTCAGAAAAAGGAAATGATGGATAAGTTCCCTCTATCGCCCCAGCAAGAAAAATATTTAAAATCGGATAGGATTCTTCAGCAAAATCGGAAAACGACGTTTTGGTCACCGTTCGTTGCGGAAATTGTCGGCCAGATGGACTTCAGTCTTTTTAAACAAGCTATTCATCATTTAGTTCAAAACTTGGACATTCTCAGATCATCTTTTTTCGAAGAAGATGGCCGGTATTATCAAGCGATCCAGGCCAACGTTGAATACGGCATCAAGCTCAGTGACTTAAAAAATGCTTCACAGACTGAGCAGGACCAGGCCATTAAGAATGCACTTGTTGAAATTTACCATCGTGAACGGACGGACTATAATGCGCCCTTGTGGGAGGTCGAGCTATTCACCTTGTCAGAATCTAAGCATGTCCTGGTTTTTACTGCTCATCATGCCATAGCCGACGGCTTCGGTTTTGCAATCTTAATGGACACGATTTCCAAGTACTACGGCGCTCTTGCCGAGGGCAAGACTCCGCTTCGCCCGTCTTTGCAATATTCCGATTACATCAACGACTACGAACAGCGGCTTAAAGCCGACGATTTTAAAGATACAGTCGAAATTTGGAGCGGCCTGTTGCCATCTGCCTCACATTCGCCAGGAACTCGAAAGATAGTCAAAAATAGTCAACGAACCTTAAGCATCGGGAGCGAGCTTTTGGCTCAGATCAAGGACGTTTGTAACGGCAATGGAATCTTCTTTAGCAGTTTTCTCTATGCTTCGTATTGCCTAATTCTAAATAAAAAGCTGGGCCGGGATGAGATGTTGGTCGAAGCTTTGAGTATTGGACGATCAGATAAGAAATTTGCCGGAACTTTTGGCTGCTTTACCGCCTCCTTTCCCATTGTCGTCAAGTTTCCTCCGGAATTTACTCTTTTGGAAATCATCGCGCCAGTTAATGAGCTCGTTATTACTTCTCTGGGACACGAATTTCCGCCACATATGATTTATGATTCGAGCACATGCGTTTCCAGACTAAACTATATGCGCGCCATTGGTCCCCGTCCTGAGCGAGTCTTTGATCGGGAGCTAAATTACGTTGTGGACTTAAATAGGAGAATGGAGAGTGGGGTGGGTTGGATCAGTTCCAATTTGTCCTCATACATCTACTTCATAGAAGGTGAATCCGGATTGAACCTCTATGTCAGAGCTCCTGAGGACGACGAAGAAAAAAATCTGCTCGCGGAATGGACGTGCTCTTCTCTGCGCGCGTTTTGGCAAAATCTATCTCATAAGCCGGACGGGTTGCAGCAGAAGTGGTCCGAATTTTGTTCCGGGACCATACCTTAAGCTCGTGCACAGGGATGCTTTGTCGCGAGCATCGACGGGCGTTCTTGAAATCTTGAATTCCAGCGATTCAAATTTGGATGTGCGCCCTTCCAATCATAATTAGGAAGTCTAAATTCCAAATATCCTAGGGCACAAGCCAGCGCAATTTGGTCAATGGTCAATTCTTCTGCACGTGCTTCGATTTCTTTCTCAAAGTAAGCAAGACTCCGGCGAATGACTGCCATTTGCCGATCAGCCCACTTTTGCGAGCGCTCGCTTTCTGGACGTCTTTGCTCTAGCACGACCAATACGGCGGCGTCAGTGAGTCCGTCGGCAAGCGCTTGGCCTTTCAATACCCCCCACTTTTTGGCATTTTCAGAAGGTATTAGGCGGCTTCCCGAGCCGATTGAATCTAGATATTCGCAAATGCAAGAACTGTCGTACAGGGACGTACCATTTGCCATTATGAGCACAGGCACTTTGCTTAGTGGATTCGCCGACAGCAGAAGATCAGGGGATTCGAAGGGCGCGCATTCAATGAGCTCAATACTCGATTCGATTTTCTTTTCAATGGACGTGACGCGCGCCTTGCGCGAAAAAGGCGATACTCGTGCATATAAAAGCTTGTGCATTGTGCCCCCTCAGCCAATTCAGTCTATAAACTGTGAATGACTTAGAACCCTTGGGTCAAGCCGGCTAAATTGCAAAGCTATCGATTGGGCAAAGGTCCAGGGTGGCTGGTCTAATTGACACCCAAAACGAATTACTGTGTGATGGTGGTTATGTCCGTGCCCCCAAACGATCCAAATAAATTATCAGCGCGAAAAATTGACCAAAAATGGACGGTTTTTTGGGACAACGTTCGCAAGCGGGCCATAATTTATTTCGATCTCTTTCACACCATTGCAATTCAAGTCCTAGGGTCTTTGGGTGGGCTCGTGATGGTGGGGCTGTCGTCGATTATGGGATGGGTGCTTAGGCGCGGGAATTCTTCCCGTGGATCCCGTCTATTTTTTCTGATTCCCGCACTTATTGGCCTTACTCTCGCAGGCATCGTGTCCGCTGTAACTATTGTTTTTGTTTTGATTGCGGGCTCGCTATTCAGTTTTTTAGGTTACCGTAATATCGGAGAATACACCCTTCGCGAGCAGGTGGCCGCCTGGTTTATTATGGTCGCTCTGATTTTCGCGGCGCCCTTGTTTTTGTCTGAGTATGCAATGTTCAAAGTGTGTCTAATCTTGGCATACGCAATTGGCGTCATCGGCGTCGATTTTTTATTTGGTCAATGCGGAATTCTCAGCCTTGGGCACTCGGGCTTTATGATGTTCGGAGGCTACCTAATGACCTGGTTGTACAACGGTGACTTCGGATTTCAGTTTCCAATTTTTCCTTCGATTTTAATTGCTGGGTTATCAATGGCTTTGGTTGGGGTGTTGTTGGGGATTCCATTCCTGCGTGTTAAAGATTTTTACTTGGCCATTGTCACAATGGCCTTTGCCCTTGCCGTGCCCAAAATTTTGACGTGTAAATATATGGCAAACCTATCCAAGCATCGGGACGGCGGGATTTTCCTGAGGGAAAATTCATCATACTTGGCGAACTGGATGAGTTCGCCCGTTCAGAACTATTTCGTAATAGTGACCTGTTCACTCATTCTGATTTTTATAGCCTACAATATCACGCACAACAGTCAGATCGGACGGGCATTCAAGGCCATTCGCTGTGATGATGAAGTCTCAATGATCGCGGGAATTCCAATCGTCAGATATAAGCTCTTCGCCTTTGCTCTCTCTGGTGTTTATGCGGGTTTTTCCGGAGCACTTTTGGTTTACGCGTCCAAATTCGTTTCCCACGAAGCATTTTCACTTTTTACGTCCGTTGATATGATTGCCGCGAATATAGTCGGCGGGCCGGGAGGCCTTTTAGGATCTTTTTTGGGTGGCATTTATCTAACCTATGAAATCCCTCTCATTTCATGGCTTGGCCAAAACATCCCGCGAGGCGACGCGCTTGCCCGCGCGTTTTATGGCCTGGTGCCTGTGCTAGTCATTTATTTTTTGCCCAAGGGCTTGGCCGGCGAAGCCTCTCACGGTTTGGGCTCGCTATTTTTTCACACGCGGATCAGGCGAGGTCTGCATCGTGTTGCCCCTCCGCCAGATTATGATTTGCTCGGCAGCAAACGCAAAAATTTGCCGGACAAGGTGCAGGTTTAAGTGGACTACCTCCGATATTGGACCACGCTGGTTATTGACGGTGTTGCGTTTGGAAGCGTCTACGGATTGATGGCGCTGGCCATTGTCATGTTGTATAGGGCCAACAAGCTCTTCAATTGGGCGCAAACCGAAATAGCCATGTTTTTTGTTTGTTTGGGCGCATCTCTTCTTACAAGAATTCCGTTCTTCATAGCCGTTTCTCTTATTTTGGGGTTGTCATTTTTGGGTGGGGCTTTGTTTCATGCCGCGGTGATGAGGCCAATTACAGAGAGACGACATGTACTCAAATCACACGAAGCCGTCATCACTATTGGATTTTTGACGTTTTTCAATTCCCTGAACGTGTATTTATTTGGTGACGACTCCCGGCCATTTCCAAGCCCATTTGGAGAAGGATCTTTCACGGTTTATGGCGTCGAAATTTCCAAGCACTCTTTAGGTGTCCTGGCTACGGTGACCATAATGGCATTTTGCGTTTATGTCTTTTATAAGTTCACCAGGATTGGCCTCGTGTTTGAAGCCGTATCAGAAAATGTAGAGGCTGCGCGATTACGTGGGATTCGTTCATCCAATTTCTTAGCTTTGGCTTGGGGTCTTTCGGTAATGACCAGTGCGATAGGTGCTGTATTGATTGCCCCCATGCTCACAGTTTCACCAAGCATGTTGATCAGTGTATTGACCTACGCTTTGATGTCCGTTGTGATTGGAGGAATGGAAAGCCCCTTCGGTGGTCTTGTGGGTGGGGTTATTGTTGGAGTGACCGAGAACTTATCCGCAAATGTTGAATTTATTGGTACGGATCTGAAGCTGGTGGCAGTGATTTTGGTTGTGGTGACGATTTTAACTCTGAAGCCTCGAGGGCTTTGGGGTCGTGCGGAAGCTAGAAGAGTATGACGATGAAAGCAATAGGGGGAAGTATGACGAAGTTAGCTTGCGTGGTTTTAGTAATTTTAGTAAATCAAATTTGTTTTGCTTCCATACCGGGGGTTACAGATTCAGAAATCGTTATTGGAGCGCATACAGCGGAGTCTGGCTGGGCACCATACGTCGCTATGCCGGCCGCGATGACGGCTTATTTTGAAAAATTAAACGCGGCGGGCGGAATCTTTGGCAGAAAAGTGAAATTCAACCGCATTGATTGCCAGGCGGATGCACTAAAGGTCGTTCAGGCTACAAAAAAATTAGTTGAAGAGGACGGTGTTTTTGCGCTTGTCGGAGCGGTTGGCCCGACCCACCAAGGGGTTTACAGGTCCCTTCAGGAAAAGGGCGTACCTGATATGTTTATTATGGATGGCCTCTCCGAGTATACGAATCCGGCCAAAAAGTGGATTTTCCAAGGCATCTTGCCGTGGGCGCGAGAGGGGAAGATTTTTGGCGATTTGGCGGTGAAAAAATTTAAAGGCAAGAGAGCGTGCCTTCTTGTGGGCGACAATGCCGTCGGCGAAGAATTTTTAAAGGGAGCAAAGGGCGCAATTGAGGAGGGGAATGCGAGTTTGAAGGACGGGGAAAAAGTCGTGATTGGCCTCGTCGAGCGAGTCGACAAAAAGGCACCGCAGGTCAACGCCGAAGTTTTGAAGCTGAAAAAGGACGGCTGCGATCTCGTCCTCACTTCTTTGTACGCTCGGGTTACTCCTACGGTCCTCAGCTACGCCGCGAGCCAATCATTTAAGCCAACATTTATGGTCACGGCGTGGAATGTTTCCACGGACTTTCTTGCGATTCTTCCAGAAAGCGTGCGCGACGGAGTGATTGCAGAAGCCAATTTTGCCTTTGCCGACGAATTGGGCGGAAAAGTATCAGGATTTGCTCAATATAAGTCGCTTATGAAGGAGCATAACATCACGTTAGGCCAACTCTCAGGACAGGGCTACGCCGTCGCTGAGATGTTTGCCGAAGTTCTTAAGCGCGCGGGTAAGGACCTATCGAGGGAAAAATTAGTGGAAGCTGCTGAAAGTCTAAAGAACTGGAAGTGCAGCATTTGTTTTGATTCCGTCAATATGTCAGCGACCAACCATGTGGCAACGACATCTGCGCAGCTGATCGTTTCCAAGTCTGGCAAATGGGTTTCGTTAGAGTAGCACAAAGATTCGAGAGTTTATTATGGCTTTTCTTGAGATCAAAGATCTCTCAATACAGTTCGGCGGGATCCAAGCGCTAGACAGTTTTTCGCTTGATTTGGAGCCCGGCACTTTTGTCGGTCTAATGGGCCCCAATGGAGCTGGAAAAACCACAGTCATCAATTGTATTTCAAGAATTTACAATCCCACTGGCGGCTCGATCACCTTTGAGGGACGTGATTTGTTGAAAAGCCGTGGAGATGAAGTCGTTGGCCTTGGAATAGCCAGAACATTTCAGGATTTGAATTTTTTTAGCCGAATTTCAGATATGATGATCATTGATTACCTGCGCTTGGGCCAATTCAATCCGAAAAACATTTCTTTTTGGAGGGACGGATTCCACCTCAAGAAATCCCGGGATTTTGAGCGAGATTTAAAAACTCGGGCTCGTCGCGTCCTGGAACTCTTTCGCGATACCCGTGAGAAATTGGAAGTTCCGGAAGAGGAGCGCGGATACCCATTCCTCTTAGGGCGCGAAGGCTTTCCCGACCTGATCGACGTTGAGTTTGAAAAGATAGGAAGTCTTTCTTTTGCCTGGCGAAAGCGTCTCGATCTAGCTAGGGCCCTGGTTTCTGACCCGAAGTTATTGCTTTTAGATGAGCCTGCTCAAGGGATGCCGCCTTCCGAAATTGAAAATATGGGGAAGATGCTAAACCTTTTGCAAAAAGAATTAAAAATATCAGCCCTTATTGTTGATCACAACGTCCATACGCTCAGCCGGATTTCCAACAAGATCGTCGTTATGAATGCGGGGCAGAAGATCGCGGAAGGCCTGCCGGAGACTGTGGTCCGGGATCGCAAAGTGATCGAAA